>CAZABZ010000010.1:0-13632 GCA_964483535.1 uncultured Planctomycetales bacterium
TGACCTGCCCCTACTAGTTGTGCCAACTGTTGTGTAGTACTAATGGCTGGTTTAGCCAACTTGACTGCACTGTTTCTGGTGCTGGCGGACGATACCCCAACGAGCTATGCGGCCTGATGGTGTTGTACTGAATCCTCCAGCGTTCAATTAAAACCTGCGATTCATAAAGCGTATCAAAAATTTCCCTGTCCAGCAACTCATTGCGTAATTTGCCATTGAATGATTCAATATAGCCATTTTCCCAAGGGCTGCCAGGCTCAATGAATAACGTATCAACACCATGGCGTTTAAGCCAGAATCGTACACGCCTGGCAATAAATTCTGGCCCATTATCTGAACGTAGATATTGTGGTGTCCCACGCTCAACGAATAGCCGGGCTAATACTTCAATGACATTTGCTGAATTTAATTTCCGGTCAACCTCTATAGCCAAGCATTCACGGGTAAACTCATCAATAATGTTAAGCATCCTAATTGCTCGACCATTGTGCGTCCTGTCCATTACAAAATCATAACTCCACACATGATTTTTGTAGCTTGGACGTAATCGTACACAAGAACCGTCATTGAACCATAAGCGTCTGCGTTTGGGCTGTTTTTGTGGCACTTTTAATCCTTCCCGTCGCCAAATCCGTTCAACACGCTTATGATTGATATCCCAACCCGTTAGCTTTAACAATCCCGTTATCATTCGATAACCATATCGTCCGTATTCTTTAGCCAGATTAATTATCTCTTTAACTAATACTGGCTCATCATCCTTGATACGGCATTGGTAATCTTGCGTTGACCTGGATTGACCTAACAATCTACATATACGTCTTTGTGATGCTTCCGCAAAGGCTGCCATCAACGTTTCGATCGCCCGGCGTTTCTTGGCCGGGCTTAGAAGTTTCCCCGGACCGCCTCCTTTAGAATTGCAATATCCAGAGATTGGTCAGCTACAATCTTTTTTAACCTGGTATTTTCTTGCTCTAATTCTTTATACCTTTTTGCTTGGTCAACTTTCATCCCGCCATATTCTTTTCGCCAGCGGTAATACGTTGCATCCGTTATTCCCACTTGCTTGCAGGCAGTTAGGATATCCATACCTTTGCCCTGATGAATTTCGATTTCCCGTAACTTTAAAATGATGTCTTCTGCTTTGAACCTTTTCTTTGCCATTTTTAGACCCCTTTCTGTTGCCATTATACTACAAAACCACTGGCACAGATTTCGGGGGCTAGGTCATAAATCCTCAACGAAAACTAGGGGCTCAAGAAGCTATAAATAAAGCTCGAGCGATTACCAATCTAGAGCTACCAAATCTCGATATTAATATTTAAATGGCTCTTTCAACTTGACTTGTGTGGGTATTTATCTAATCTCTGGATGCTATGGAACAAACGAATAAACGATGCGGTTTTGTAATTAGGGTCAGCACGGACAAACAGGCCAGAAATCCAGAAGGATCACTGACCAACCAGCTTCAGCGCCTACAGGCTCATATTGATTACAAAAACACTGCATGTGGCGAAAACTGGGTTGAAGCCGGACGATATATCCTAAAAGGCGTATCTGGCAAAGATTCCTTCCGAAGCAATGAGTTTGCCCAGCTGTTTAGCGATATGGAGTCAGGCAGGGTCAACACGGTCATCTGTACTGCCCTTGACCGCATCAGTAGATCCGTTAAGGACTTTCTCAACTTTTTTGAAATCCTCACTCAATACAATGTGGAATTTGTCTGCCTTAAACAAAATTACGACACCACATCCTCCCAAGGGAAACTTTTTATAACAATTATGATGGCCTTGGCAGAATTTGAACGAACCCAGACATCTGAACGCAATATAGATGCCACAATTGCCCGAGCTGAACGTGGGCTTTGGAACGGTGGGCAACTGCTAGGGTATGATCTTGATGCAAATAAGAAAGGTTACTTATTTGTTAATGAGCAAGAAAAAGCCACGATTCAATTCGCTTTTAGAACATATCTTAAATGCGGCTCATTGATTGAAACCGCTCGCTTACTTAACGACAATGGCTATAGAACCAAAGGATACACCACCCGGCGCAATAAAATCAAACCACCACAAAAGTTTGGACGATCTTCAATGAAGCAGATGTTTATAAACCTTGCTTATATCGGTAAAAAAGAAATCAACAAAAAATGGCGCACTCAAGACCAAGACAAACTCCCTGATAACCAGAAATATCGTACCGCACCTGCTGTCTGGGAACCTCTGATCGATGAAGAAACATTTTACAAAGTCCAACGCCTTTTGGCCAAGAACACTGCCTCAAGGCACAACGAAACCACCCCCATACAACACGTTTATATTCTAAACAGTGGACTACTTCTGTGTGAAAAATGCGAAAAACCTATGGAAGGAACCTGCGGGACTGGACATCAAGGGAACAAATATTTCTACTATCACTGTAAGCACTGCAAATTCAAAATGCCCGCTGGTGAAATTGAGCAAGTCATCATTGACCACATTAAAAAATTGTCATCACGGGAAGACGTTGTTGAAACAATGGTACATGACGCAAACACTGAGCTGCAAAAGGAACTGCCTCAGCTTAAGGCCCAACGCGATGGACTACATCGGAAGCTTGAAGAAATAAAATCCCAAGCTGACGGCATTATGCTTAAATGGTCAACCATCGCCACATCTGACAATAGCATTTTCCTGAAAGAAAAGCTTGATGAACTGGCCAAGTTAAGGAAAGACACGGAAGCAGGGCTTGTAGATATTGACATCCATATCAAAGACACTGAATGCGAATCCATCCGCAAAGAAGATGTGCTCATAGCTATGGGAAAATTCGCCAGTCTATTTGACACGCTCCAGCCTTATCAGAAGAAGGATATCATCAAACTTGTCATGAAAAAGGCCATATTAGGCCCAGAAGGCATAAAAATAGCCCTGATCGGGAAACCTCCCAAACCAGGGCTATTTGATGATATTAAGTCCGACAGCAAACTGCGCTGTCAGACGTCTATCTGGCTCCCCCGCGAGGGCTCGAACCTCGGACATGCTGGTTACGATCTGACCTATCTTACGACAGGAGTCGGACTTTCTCTTCGCCCGGTCTAAAAAACCTTAGGGCGGCGGGTGTAAAGTCTCTGCACTTGCCCCCCTGTACCGTATGGTACAGGGTGCTAGCTCAGGATTGCCCATTAAAATAATGGGTTTCCCTGACTTAGCCCGCTTTTCACTCTAGCGTTTCCGCTAAAGGCTGCTAACTTTGCGTGAAGCTCACGATGACAATTAGCACACAATATTGTGCACTTATCCAACTCTTTTTTGACTCTATCCCAGCTGCGGGTATACCCCTTACTGGAAATACTAAAGTCTTTCTGAGCTGGATCTTTGTGATGAAATTCTAACGCGTCCAAGCAATGTTTATAACCACAATTCTCACATTTACCGCCTTTGTATTCAACAGCCATAGCACGAACTTTCTTTCTTCGGGCATAAACGGCTTTAATGAGATACTCACTGCGGTCCTTGTACGTGCGCTTGTCTTTCATCACAACATCACCGTGTACATCACGCATGAATGCCTCAACAACATTCATGAGACACTCGCAATGTTTGCTCTGCAAACATTGCTCGTGAACAGCCAGCTGCTCTACCGACTGAGCTACAGGGGAATAAAGCTATACAAAGAACAATATAAAAAGCACGGTTATTATACTTAAAAAGTCTTAGAAGTCAACCAATCTACGGGAGTTCATGGACATCGCTAATGTGGAAATATCCGCATATTCAACCGCTGAACCGACGGGGATGCCCAACCCGATACGGCTGATACGCGCACCCAAATTCTTTAATTCACGGGCCAAATAAAGGGCTGTCATCTCGCCTTCCGCATCAGGGTCAGTCGCAATCACAATTTCAGTAATACCCTCATCCTTGATCCGGGCAATCAACTTGGGCAATTTCAAATCATCCGGACCGCGTCCTTCCGACGGGGAAATATTGCCCAATAAGACATAATAAATCCCGCGATAAGAGCCGGTGCGTTCAATAGCCAATAAATCTTTGGGACTCTCAACGATACAAATAATTTTACGGTCACGATTGGGGTCCGCGCAAACCAAACACAGTTCCTGCTCGCTTAAATGATTGCATTGTTTGCAAAAACGCAAACCCTCTTTTAACTGCTGGATACTGTCCGCCAAAGCCTTGACCTCTTGGGACTCCTGGCCCAACATCCAGTAAACGATACGCTCAGCACTACGGCGGCCGATACCCGGCAGCTTTATCAGTCTTTCTATTAAATTCTCTATTAGTTTAGGATACATGATTAACTAGATTCATTTCTGCGCATTGGGCCATTCTTTGACGACTTTGCCGCCAAACATTTCCAAAGCGCTCCTGACCACCGGTTCTTCTTGCTTAATACCAGCGTCCGCCTTATCCACAATCTTAAAACTCACAAAAATAGGGGCATTTAACTTTTCTGAAAACAGATCTTCGATGAATTTCAAATTCTCCTTGCTGTTCAAACAGTCGCGAGCAAAGGTATTTTCTTTGGTAAAGCCAATCACTAACTTCCCACCCTTAAACTCACAAGGCGCCCCATCCTGTAAATAAGTGGCTAAAGCCATTCTCCGAAGGGACACTTCATGCGTCAACGCATTCCAATGCGCCTTGATATCTTCAAAAGATTCGGCCTTAATGCCAGCTTTAAGCCTTGGCTCTGTCCCCATCTGAGGCTGAGGTTTAGTAGCAGCCACAGGCACAGCAGAAGGCTTTGAGCTTACCGCCGGCGCCGCAGCCACCGCTGAGGCAGGTATAACACCCGATGATCCGCCATAAGTCAATTTCGCAAAAGCTACTTCTAAAGGCATGCGCAAAGTCTCCATGACCCTGGCCGTTTCCTGGGCCTCAATAAAAAGTTCAATGGCTTTGAGAATTCCGGCGATGGTGATTTTTTCCGCTTGGGCTGCTAGACGCTGTTTGACGCCCGATGGATAATCAATCAAACCGTTTAAACTCACTCCGCCCACCTTCACAATCATCAAATGCCTGAAATGCTCAGTTAAGTCTTTGCCTAATTGCTTGATGTCTTTGCCGCGTTCAATGATCTGGTTAAAAGTATCCAACGCCTTAACACAACTGCGCGCGATCAAAGCATCTGTCAGATCAAATAAAAATTCGATTTCCACCATCCCCAGCATGGAAAACACATCCGCGGCATCAATACCCTTATCACTTAACGCGCTTAGTTGATCCAAGACGCTTAACGCATCACGCATACTTCCCTGAGCGGCCTTGGCAATGGCAAAAAGGGCCTCTTCATTGGCCTTTAAATTTTCCTTAACACAAATACTTTTAAGATTGGCCATGATGATCTCAACCTGAATGCGCTTGAAATCAAAACGCTGGCACCGGGAAAGGATGGTGGCAGGCACCTTTTGGACTTCAGTGGTGGCAAAAATAAATTTCACATGCTCAGGGGGCTCTTCCAGGGTTTTTAACAACGCGTTAAAAGCATCCGTGGTGAGCATATGGACTTCATCAACAATATAAATTTTATAACGCCCATAGCTGGGGGCAAATTTGACATTCTCACGAAGGGTACGGATTTCATCAATACCGCGGTTGGAAGCGCCATCGATCTCAATAACATCGAAACTGTTCCCGTTGGCAATTTCCTGGCAGGCAGGACACTCACCGCAGGGTTTTAAGGTTGGGCCGTTGTGGCAATTAAGCGACTTGGCCAAAATCCTGGCACAGGAAGTTTTACCGATACCTCGCGGGCCGCAAAATAAAAAAGCATGGGCAATGCGGCCGGATGCGATTGACTTTCTTAAAAGCTCGGTGATGTGAGCTTGGCCCACAAGCTCATCAAAATTTTGAGGACGATATTTACGCGCTAAAACCAAATAAGACATAAAAGCCCCAACCTCTAAATCAACAAAGCGAAATAGTTTATTCTAAAGCATAATACGATAACTGAAAATTAAAGCATCGTCAATGGGTGTCTGTATTGAGCTACCAACGGTACAGTTCTTTACGAGGCGGCGTTTTAGGCTGTTGGGCCGGTTTATTGAAAGGACTTGTTTTAGGCATACCGCTTTTTGGTTTGCTTTCACTTTTGGATTTATTTTCACCAACGGATTGTTTTCGCATACTTAAGCTTATACGTTTGCGCGCAATATCGATTTCTGTGACCCAGACCTTGACCTTCTGCCCTACCTTAAGGAAATCCGCTGGATTTTTAACATATGTATCTGACATGGCGCTGATATGCACTAACCCATCCTGATGCACACCGACATCCACAAAAGCCCCAAAATTAGTAATATTAGTCACCACGCCATTTAACTCCATGCCGGGCAACAAATCTTCCATTTTCTCGACCCCTTCTTTAAACTGCACGGACTCAAACTTGGCGCGCGGATCGCGACCGGGTTTGGCCAACTCATCCTTGATATCCAACAGCGTCGGTAACCCTACGGTCGCGGTAACGTATTTATGCACATCTATTTTCTTGCGCAATTGTTCGTCTTTCATCAGATCAGGTACAGTCACACCTAAATCATGGGCCATGTTTTCAACCACCCCATAGCTCTCAGGATGAACGCCGGAAGCATCCAGGGGATTTTTAGCACTCCGTATTCTTAAAAACCCGGCAGCTTGTTCAAAGGCTTTGCTCCCAAACTTGGGAACCTTCTTTAGTCCTTCTCGGGAATCAAATATCCCATGCGCATTGCGATATTCAACAAGGGCCGCGGCCAAAGCCGGCCCCAAACCAGAAACGTACATGAGCAATTGTTTGCTGGCAGAATTGACTTCCACCCCTACCTGATTAACGCAACTGATAACAACATCATCCAAACTCTTTTTAAGCTGGGGCTGGTCCACATCATGCTGGTATTGCCCCACGCCGATGCTTTTAGGATCGATTTTAACCAGCTCAGCCAACGGGTCCTGCAGGCGCCGGCCGATGGACACCGAACCGCGCACGGTAACATCAAAATCAGCAAATTCCTCTCGGGCCACCTCGGAAGCGGAATAAATCGAAGCGCCGCTTTCATTGACCATCACCGTCTGAATACCATCAAGTTTTAATGACCGCACAAAACTTTCAGTTTCACGTCCGGCAGTGCCGTTACCGACAGCGATACATTCAATATTATAAAGCCGGCATAGCTCTTTGATCATCTTGGCTGCCTGTTCTTTTTGCTCATCTGATTGACTGATGTAGATCGCCGTATTCTGCAATAATTTCCCCTGGGCATCCAGGCAAACGACTTTGCAGCCGGTGCGATAACCCGGATCAATGGCTAAAACATTCTTTTGTCCGAGCGGTGAAGCCATCAATAATTGGCGCAAATTTTCCGCAAAGACCTTGATCGCTTCCTCATCCGCCGCCTGTTTGGTCAAAAGACGGACCTCCGTCTCCATGGATAAGGACAATAGGCGTTTAAAACTATCTTCGACAGCCATCTCCACTTGTGAGGCGCATGGATTAAGGGGATGCGCTACAAACATCTCTTTTAAAATCGACAGGGCATCTTCCGGGGGGACCACAACGCGCAACATCAAAAATTCTTCATTTTCTCCCCGGCGCATCGCCAAAACCCGATGAGATGGAGCGGCCTTGACAGGCTCCTGCCAATCATAATAATCTTTAAATTTAATCCCTTCCTGCTCTTTACCCTTAATGACCTTAGAATCAAATAAACCTTTTTCTAAATATAGCTGACGAATCGCCCCACGGGCTTTAGCGTCTTCGTTGATCCATTCCGCGATAATGTCCCTGGCACCGGCCAATGCCTCATCTATCGAAGCCACTTTCAGCTCCTCATTAATAAATTTAGCGGCTTCAGCCTTGGGGTCAACATCGGGCTTTTGTTCAAAGATGAGTTGGGCCAACGGCTCCAGGCCTTTTTCACGGGCCATGGTGGCGCGTGTACGGCGTTTGGGTTTATAAGGTAAATACAAATCTTCCAAAACCGCCATGGTCTCAACGAGATTGATTTTTTCTTTTAGCTCGTCGGTAAGTTTGCCCTGTTTTTCAATGGACTCAAGCACCGCCGCTTTTCGCTCATCTAATTGCTGTAATTGCTGCAATCGATCACGGATGGCCGCGATAGCCACCTCATCTAACGCGCCGGTGGCTTCTTTTCTATAACGGGCAATAAAAGGAACGGTGGAACCTTCGGCAAGCAGACTCGCGGTTGTGCTAACCTGCTTTTCCTGAAGCTTCAACTCCTTAGTAATTTTAATGATATGGGCCGGATTCATGATTTGAATCTTAACACAGGAGACCTGAATTATCTTCTCAAATATCAATTTATTTGTTAATATTCCTTCATGTTAACTCAGACATCCCCTATTTCTTGCTAGGCAACCCTTATGTTAATTCAATTAACTATCCGAAATTTTGGCTTGATTGATGAGCTCTCCATCGAATTTATAAATGGATTTAATATCCTCACCGGCGAAACAGGTGCCGGTAAATCCATACTCATCGATGCCCTCCGCCTAAGTTTAGGTGAACGCTTTGATACTTCTTCTATCCGTAATCCACAAAATCCTTGTTTTATCGAAGCTGTTTTTGATATTACAGACAAAAGATTGCGCGACCTGGAAATTATCAACGAATTTTTAGGGCCGGATGACCATAAACTCATCATCCAACGCACCCATAGCGCGACGGGCAGCAGTAAAATCAAAATCAACGGCCTGACCGTCACCATCGGCCAATTAAAGAATCTGGGCAATCATCTCATTGATTTCCACGGCCCCAATGACCATCAAATGCTCCTGTGTGAAGAACAACATCTCGTGATGCTGGACCAATTGGTCCATTTCAAAAACACCAAAGAAGAATACGCCAAGGCCTTTTCTAGCTATGAACAAACCCGCAAAGATCTCGCCCATTTAAACACCTTGGCCCAAACCCGCGAAAGGGATTTGGATTTATTAAACCATCAGGTCAAAGAATTGGAAGCTTTTCCGCTTTCCGAAGAAAAGTACAACGAATTGCTGCAAGAAGAAACCAAATTAAACAATGCCCAAAAACTCCATGAGCATATTCAAAATTTACTGGGATTGCTGGATGATGAAGAAGCGGGCAGCAATGCTTTACTGCGTAAAGCCTTCTCTCCCCTTAAATCCCTGGTCCAAATCGACGAAAAATCATCCAATCTCTTAGATCAATTATCCGGCATTCAGGACCAAACCAGTGACTTGATAGGCCAATTAAACGATTATGCGGCAAGTCTAAATTTTGACGGGCAAACAGCACAAAGTATTCATGACCAGTGTGACGCCTACGCGGACATCAAACGCAAATACGGGCCGACTTTAGAAGACGCCCAGAATTTCTACACACAAGCCAAAGAAAAACTCGACCTTATTAAAAACTTTGAACACAATGACCAAGCGCTTCGTGACACCCTTAAGTCCCAAGAAAAAGAATTGACCCAAATCGCCCAAAAAATAACAAAGAGCCGCCAAAAAGCCGCCGAAGATTTAAAAACCACGATTGAAAGCGAATTAAAAGAGCTTGGCATCCTTCAGGTCAAATTTGAAGTGCGTTTTGAAAGAATCCCTTTTAACGCGGACGGCCATGACAAAATTGTTTTCTACATAAGCCCCAACGCCGGGGAAGACTTAAAACCATTGGCCCAAATCGTTTCCTCAGGGGAAGCCGCGCGCCTGATGCTGGCGCTTAAAAAAGCGTTGATCAAGGTGGACCCTATCCCGGTGCTTATTTTTGATGAGATTGATGCCCAAATCGGCGGACGTCTGGGAACGATCACCGGAAAAAAATTAAAAGAACTCTCCGGTTGCCGTCAGGTCATTCTCATCACCCATCTGCCCCAAATCGCGTCATTTGCTGACCGGCATTTTAAAGTTTCTAAATCGGTCAAAGCCGGACGCGCGATAACCGACGTGCTATTGTTGGAAGGCAAAATACGCGTCGAAGAAATCGCCCAGATGATGAGCGGCACCAATACCACCAAAATCTCCCTTTCCCATGCGCAGGACATGCTGGCGCAGGCGAAATAAGCAAACAATAGGGAGTATTTGATTTCCCTGTCTATTTGTGTTAATTTATTGAATTCCATTGCGCAAAATTAATCTTGAATTGGCCCCCCTTCGGGGGTGACATATGAACAAGGAGCTTAAAATGAAACGTATTGGTATCATTACTTCCGGTGGTGATTGCGGCGGACTTAACGGTGTTATCAAAGGGGCGGCTTATATGGCCCTTGCCCATGGTGCTACCTGCTTTATCATTCCCAGCGGCTACGCGGGATTATATAATCTGGTTGATTTCGACAAACTCACAGAATTGACACCGGAGCGTTTGGACCGGATTAACCCTAACCTGGCAGGTTCCGAAGCGGGCCATTCACGCGTCAAGATCAAAAAGATCGAGGACCCTGAAAAATACCAGCGCATCAAAAAAGGCATGGAAAAATTCAAACTCGACGGGCTTATCATCTCCGGCGGGGATGATTCGGGCAGTGTGCTGGTCGACTTGACCGAACATGGCATCAAATGCGTCCACGCCCCCAAGACCATGGACATGGACCTTCAGACCTACTCCGTAGGCGCTGACTCCAGCATCAACCGCATCGCGGGTTTTATTGAAGATTTAAAAACAACGGCCGCCACCCATCAACGTATCATGGTCATGGAAGTCTTCGGCCGTTATGTCGGGCATACCGCTTTCCGCGGCGGTGTTGCCGCTGACGCGGATGCCATCATCATCCCTGAGATCCCCTGCGATTTCGACATCCTTTACAACCACATGAAAGAACGCTATTTTTCACGCATCATGAGTTCTGATGTGCGCTCAGGCACCTATTTGATCGTCGTGGCCGAAGGCATTAAAAACGCGTCCGGTGAAGATATCGTCGATGAAAATGCCCCTGTGGATGCTTTTGGGCACAAACGTTTGGCCGGTGCCGGTAATTATGTCTGCCAACAATTAACTAAACGTTTGAAAGCGGACCCGTCAATCAAAGATTTAATGATCAAAAGAGGCGTGTATGTCAAAGGCATCAATGAAATCCCCGAAGTCCGCGCAGTCACCCCCGGACATTTGGTGCGTTGCGGACACTCCAGCGCTTATGATGTCAACTTCGGCAAAGAAGCCGGCGCCGCTGCTTTTCTCCTCTTAAATCAAGGCATTTCAGGCGTGACGGTTTCCGGTATCAGCGACGGCAAAATTCGCTACCTGGACACCAAGGAAGCTATCAAACAGCGTTTGGTGGACACTAATCAAGTGGCGATTTATGAAGCGTTGGGGACCTGCTTTGGCCGAAACCCGGAAAAAACCCGCGCCAAAGCTGAAAAATTAGACAAGCCCATGGAGAGGCACTGGTAAAGAAGTTTTCCTGCTGTAATCGTTATTGGAACTATGCCGGAATGAAATGTCTGAATACCAGCAGATGGCGGCTTATCGGGTCTAATAAAGACCCCTTATAGAATAAATTCACAAAAGTTAACCAGTTATATAAGAAAATGCCGACGGCGGCATAAACCAGCCAACGTTGCCTTTTTTGATCGCCCAGTCCTTTTAATACTTCCACCAACATCAAAACCGCAAACAAACCCATCACCATTTCCAAATTCACCACAAATCGCACAACCTTGGTGTGCGCCAGACTGCTCAAAACCCCATACACATAAACAAAATACAGCATGAAATACGTCTTCTTAAAATCCAAAGCTGTCCTGTGAACACATAAATACCCCGCATACCCGATAAAAAGAAGCGTTACAATGGGGGTTAATAATAAAAAATCCAACAAATATTTAAACCATGGCCCCGAACAATAATAAATAGCGTAAGGATTAGGATAATTGGATGAAAAATGTGTTTTGGCAATAGCCATGGCAGCTGCCTTTAATGGCCCTAACCCTCCGTAAACCCACCCATAAAAAAGAAATATAAATATCAACGGGCAGATGACAACGCCCCAAATTTGGAAAGTTTTAATAACAGCGCCTTTTCGTCTTCCTATAATTCCAGCCAACACAAAGAAAGGAATTAAGATTAAGGAGGTTTCCTTAAAGGTTATCGCCACCAAAAGAGTTATCAAAAAGAAAATATAACTAAAACCCTTTGGCTTACTTAAAACATCCAGAAACAACCACACTGCCAACCCCCATAACAAATTAACCGGGCTGTCCACCAAAGCCCTGCGGCTGAGCCCAAGCATTAAGGGAGATGAAGCTAAAAGTAAAACTGTTAATAAAGCCGTATCTAAATCAAAATATTTACGCACATAATAGAAACAAACATATAAAAAAAGAATAAAACTTAGGGTCGAAATCAAGCCTAAAACACCGAAACTTTCAACCCCGAATAATTTAAATAAAAAAGCGGTCAAGAGAATATATCCCACTCGTACCGGGGCCGGATGCATACGGGCTTTATCGCTAGAGGCATACCATGATATTAAATCATTAAAACCCCTTTGCCCTTGATGGACGACTAAGGATGCGTATTTACAATAATAACCCTCATCGGATGATGGGCCAAATTGAGATTCTCGAAGCGGATTTAAAGACAAAAATAAAACAACCCCCAAAACCAACGTAAAAATGACCCAACGATAAACCGGAGACAAAACCATGCCCGCTCCTCCAATTTTAGAAAACATAAGGGATTTGTTCAATAATATCAGATGCTATCATGGAAACTTTAGACTTTTTCCTTGCCGCTAAATCCCCTGCCTTGCCATGATAATAAGCCCCATACTTTGCCGCGTCAAATGGACTCATGCCCTGCCCTAAAAAAGCCGTAATCATGCCCGTTAACACATCCCCGCTACCGGCAGTAGCCATTCCCACGTTACCGGTACGGTTGATATACATTTTTCCTTGAGGTGAAGCTACAACACTGCGATGCCCTTTAAGCAATATCACACAATTATAGCGACAGGCAAAATCATGGGCAGTTTTCAATCGGCTGGCTTCAATAACACTTACAGATCGATTGGTTAACCTCGACATTTCTCCGCAGTGCGGTGTCAACACACGTGCCGCTTTCGCTTTAAGCAAGACTTGAGCATGCCCAGTCAAAGCAAACAAAGCATCCGCGTCAATGACCAATGGCTTAGGGCAATGAAGGATGACCTGACGAGCCAATTGCTGGGTGGCCGGCTCACGGCCAAGCCCCGGGCCAATGGCTATCGCATCGAACCGGTCCCATATTTTTTTAAGCTGGCCATACGCTTTCAGAGATAAAGCCCCGCTCCTGCTTTGGGCCAAAGGCTTTGTCATGACACAATTGGAAATTTTCTTCTGGAGAATTAAATTTAGATTTTGACCAACGGCCGCGGTCACCAGACCAGCGCCAGAGCGCATGGCCGCCAAAGAGCTTAAAGCCGCCGCTCCTAACATCGACGGAGATCCGGCAATAATAAGCAGATGGCCAAAATCTTTTTTGGATGATCGAGGATTACTCCTCGACAATGGCGCTGGCAACGGCATAGTCCCTACTATGAGAAATAGAGATCAATAGGTGATGTTTAAAATCCATCTTGTTGAAATGGCAGATAGGCTTGCCACTGGCATCATTGATAATGGTAACGTCCTGCCAGGATAAGTCAGGAATACCCATGGCTTTAAAGATTGCTTCCTTGACCGCGAAACGGCCCGC
>CAZABZ010000010.1:13732-15449 GCA_964483535.1 uncultured Planctomycetales bacterium
AAAAGCACGCGGCTTACCTTCTTAATCCGTTTTAAATGGCGCACAACATCTAATCCGCCTTCGGTCGTGAGTTCCTGACGACGTTCCGGCACCAGGGTCGCTTGGTCCGGTTTCACCGCCAAAGCTACTTTCACAATGCCGGCGTCTGTTGACATTTCCAGATTAAAACGGGTTTTCACTGTTTTACGCAAAAGCACAATATCACGGTCCTGTATGTGCCTTCGATCTTCACGCAAGTGAGCGACAATGCTGTCGCAACCGGCTTGCTCGCACAAACGGGCCGCCAAAATGGGATCAGGGTCAAATTCCCCACGGGCTTGACGCAAAGTAGCTACGTGGTCAACATTAACGCCTAACTTAACCATGCATCCCCTTAACGTAAACCCAGGTGGCAATAGCCAGTACCAAAGCCAGTAATTTCAATACTAAATTTGATCTAAACCAATTTTTCATGACTTTTCTTCTTGGCAGGTGCCAGGATCTGGTTGAGAAGTTTCATAAAATGTTCTTCATTATGCACCACTATAAAATGCCCCTCAAAGGCAATGCAGATTTCTCCGGTTTCTTCCGAAACCAAAACAATCAAGGCATCCGTATGCTCGCTTAAACCTAATGCCGCCCGATGACGAGTGCCCACTGTTTTTCCAACACTGGGATTATCTGACAACGGGAATAAACACGAGCTTGCCGCCACTCGCTCACCCCTGATCACCACCCCGCCGTCATGCAATGGCGTGCCCGGCATAAAAATACTTTGTAAAAGCTCTGAAGAAACCTTGCCATCAATGACAACACCGCTTTCGACATATAAATCAAGCTTCATCTCGCGTTCAATGGCAATCAAGCATCCATTTTTACGTTTAGACAAATGAGAAACCGTATCGTAAATTTCATTCACGAGGGCTTTGATCTCCGGCTCTCCCAACGAAATCGTAAATAAATGCTGTTGGCCTAACCGGGCCAAACCCGAACGCAATTCATGTTGGAAAATAACGACAATAACAATGATCCATATGGAAAAGAAATGCTGCAAAAGCCAGTTGAGAACATCAAACCCCAAAAGATGGGAGGCCAAAAGAGCAATGATCAAATACGTGATACCCCTTAAGACCTGAAAAGCACGCGTACCTTCAAAGAACAATAAAACCCTGTAAAAAACCACCCATAGGATGATTATTTCAATCACGGCTTTCGCTGCTATCACAACTATGTCAGGCATGTGCATTAAGTATGGCATCGGTCATTTTTAACGTTTCTTTAATTGCTTTCACATCATGGACGCGGACAATGTGCGCCCCCTGCATGGCCCCCGCAATCACCGTTGCTGCTGTACCCAGCAGACGGTCCCCCACCCGTTTCTCTAAAATCTGTCCAATAAATGATTTGCGCGAAGTCCCTAATAAAATAGGGCAATGTAAAATATTCAGCCGGTTTAAATGATTGATCAGCGCTAAATTCTGATCAACTGTTTTGGCAAAGCCAATACCCGGGTCAACTATGATCCTATCTTTCTTTATACCAATCTCCAAACATTTTTCAACCGATATTTGTAATTCCTCAATGACTTCACTGACCACATTTTTATACCTGGCATGAGCTTGCATCGTTGCCGGCGTGCCACGCATATGCATGATAACAATGGCAGCTTTATAATCACGCACCATTTTCAAAAAACCTGTGCTTATTTTGGTCCCCCTGATGTTATTCACTATAGAGG
>CAZABZ010000011.1:0-14972 GCA_964483535.1 uncultured Planctomycetales bacterium
ATGACGTCAACTATTGCGAAAAGATAAAGAGTGAAACAGATGTTAAGATCGGCCAAGCTGATAATGCGAGACCCTAATTGGGGGCATTGAAGAAGATTATTAAACGGGAACACCAACGCCCGCTGTTGCCAGCGGGCTTTTTCTTTATCAAATTTAATCAAAACACGCTTGCGTATGCGGTGAATACATGTTATATTCTACGCAAGGAGTGCGGAGAATAATGCGTTATATACATCAATTAAATAATTGGCCGAAGTTTGTTTGGAATCATCAGCAGATTGCGGCTTTGATGGGGCGTGTGCGTAACGCCCAAGGCCGGTTGATTGGTTGCATGGATTCTTTAGGATTCTCGTTGCGTTCGGAAGCCATATTGCAAACTCTTACGCTTGATGTTTTAAAGAGCAGCGAAATAGAAGGGGAGGTCCTTGACCCCGCTCAAGTGCGTTCATCAATCGCACGAAGATTAGGGATGGATATTGCCGGACTTATTTCTTCTGACCGTAATATTGATGGAGTAGTGGAGATGATGCTGGATGCTACTCAGCAATTTAAAAAATCACTGACTAAGGACCGTTTATTTGGCTGGCATGCGAGTCTTTTTCCCACTGGCCGTAGCGGTATGCAAAAAATAGTTGTTGGGGGCTGGCGTGATGATAAACATGGCCCCATGCAGGTTGTTTCCGGGCCAATTGGACGTCAGCGGGTCCATTTTCAAGCGCCGGAGGCTTCCCGTCTAAATACAGAAATGAAGAATTTTATTACTTGGTTCAATCAAGAAACAAGTATAGATCCTGTGCTCAAGGCTGCCATTGCTCATTTGTGGTTTGTGACCATTCATCCTTTTGAAGATGGTAACGGGCGTATTACACGAGCTATCACAGATATGCAACTTGCGAGAGCTGATGGCAGTGCTCAACGGTTTTATAGTATGTCTGTTCAAATTCGTCAGGAGAGGAATGTTTATTATAACGTGCTTGAGAAAACTCAAAAAAACGCGGACATGGATATCACGGTTTGGATGGAGTGGTTTTTGGCTTGTTTAGATAGGGCCCTTGGTTCAACAGAAAATACGTTGGCCGGTGTTTTCAAGAAAGCGCACTTTTGGAAAATTCATCCAGAGGGTTCTTTGAATAGACGCCAAATAATGCTGATCAATAAATTATTTGATGGGTTTGAGGGTAAGCTTACGTCTTCTAAATGGGCAAAGATTGCTAAATGTTCCCAGGATACCGCATTGCGGGATATTTTGGAGCTTATAGAAAAGAAAATTCTTATCAAGGACACCGCTGGCGGACGAAGCACAGGTTATTTATTGAAGGATATTAAGACATCCTAAAATAAGAAATAAAATTGCATTGACCATTTTCATTAAAAATATTATTATGGGAACAATTCTGTTATAATTGACAACTAACGGTCGTTTATTTGTTTAAATAAAAAGAAGAAGGAGATTTAAAATGAAGAAATATTTTTGCGCATTGACTATGATTGTTTTTTTAGCTGCCATTTCCGGCTGTGCTAATCCTTATAATAATGAAGGTGAAGGGGCTGTTACCGGAGGCCTTCTTGGCGCGGTCGCTGGAGGTGTCATAGGCCATC
Source organism: uncultured Planctomycetales bacterium (assembly GCA_964483535.1). Classification (GTDB taxonomy): domain Bacteria; phylum Omnitrophota; class Gorgyraeia; order Zapsychrales; family Fredricksoniimonadaceae; genus JABDGZ01. Next base: position 1,600 of record CAZABZ010000011.1, read on the forward strand.
AAAGCCATGATACGGGGGCCGGCATGCTCATTGGAGGCGCGGTGGGCGCGGTCGCCGGGGCAGCGGTAGGATCTCAAATTCAAAAACCTGAGCCGCCGCCGGCACAGGTCGTTGTAGCCCAACCAGCTCCAGTTGTTGTTGCTCAAGGGCCAGAGGTAACTTATTCCGGAGACACGGCTACTGTTAATGTTCCCAACAGCAATGGGGGATATACGGCGGTCGTGTTGAAAAGATCAGGGACCGGATATCTAGGGCCGCAAGGGGAGTATTATGCCCAGATCCCTACAACTGCGCAGTTACAAGCCATGTATGGTAGGTAGTCCCCACGGAAGTCCACGGGTTTTCTTTTTTTAAAAGGAGTTAATCAATGATGAGTTCAAGAAATATGCTTAAGGGCATGTCGGGAGTGGTTGTTTTTTTATTGTTAATGACTTACTTGTCTCATGCCGCGTATGCGCAAGGGGCTAATTTGCTGCTTCCAGGCTCAGATCAAATGCCTGTGCCAATGACGCTTTGGCAGACCTTAAAGGCCGGAGGGGGAGTCATGGTTGTTATTGGACTTCTCTCTGTGGTGGCTGTTGCTATTGTTATTTATGATCTTATGATGCTTAATGTGAATAAGTTGGCGCCTAACTGGCTTTTTAATGAGGTCATGCGCAAACTTGAAGGCAGGGATTTTGCGGCGGCAAAGACCCTATGCCGTAAAGAAAATCATACAATTATTTCTAAAATTGTTCTGGCCGGTCTTGAGCGCAGAAATCCGCTGGACGATACCGCCCGCGAAGCGATGGAAGGTAGGGCCCGAATTGAATTGACCAGCCTTTGGCAGAATATCAGCTATCTCTCCGACATCGTCGCTATTGCGCCTCTTTTAGGTTTGTTGGGGACGGTTTTGGGGATGATCCAGGCCTTTCATGCGGTACCCCTGCAATCGGCCAGCATGAAAACAACCCTTTTGGCCGCGGGTATTTCCAAGGCCATGGTGGCCACGGCATCGGGACTTGTGGTGGCTATTCCGGCCTTGATCGCGTATTCCTATTTTCGGGGTAAGGTCCAACAGGTCGTCAATATGATCGAAATTTACAGCACGGATATTATTAAAGCGATTCAAAATAAATAAAACCAGAGGGATTTTATGCCTAAATTTGATGTTCCTGAATATCAAAAGCTGCGTCCGGTGATTCAATTGGCCCCTTTGGTGGACATAGCGTTTTGGGCCTTGATGTTTTTTATGATCATCGCTGTTTTTAGCCAGATGGAAGCCCAGGTGAATTTCACGCTTCCAAAATCCAAAACAGCCATCCAATCCACGCAAAGTGCCGGCAAGATAGTTATCAATATTACTAAAGAGGGGCGTTTTATCGTCAATCAGAAGGAATACACCGGCAATGCTCTGGCCGTCATGCTGGGGCGTGTTTCGAAATTATTCCCCAATCCGCAAGTCATTATCCGGGCAGATGAGCTGACCTACCATAAATATGTGATCCAGGCCCTGGATGCCTGCGGCCGCTCTAATATTTCGGATATTTCTTTTTCTACGCTTAGAGATGAGAACAGATAAATGAATTTAAGGGCCATCTTTATCGTCGGTCTTTTTTTATCTTTTCTGACAGGCCCGGCGCGTATTGAGGCCCAGGAATCTGTTAAAACAAACGAGCAGTTGGACTTTGCCCAAGGCCTGCTTTCGCGCGGTATGTATGACATGGCCATCTCGCAATGCCGGAAGTTCATTGCCGATTATCCGCACAGCGCGTCTTTGCAAGAAGCTTATTTGTCCTTGGGGGAAGGTTATTTTTTATCTCAGGATTTTGAAAAGGCCGTTGAGACTTTCCATCAATTTAATCAGCTTTTCCCTCATTCAGAGCAGTTGCCGCTGAGTTTGCTGCGTTTGGGCCAGATTGACATTCAACAGAAAAAATATGACGAGGCCCTCAAAGAATTAATGTCCATCGATGCTCAAAAGGAGCTAAGAGAAGACATGCTTCAATCTTTTGATTTTTACACAGCCCAGGCTTATTTGGGCAAAGCAGATACAACGGCCGCTCTGGATTATTTTCGAAAAGCCGCGCAAGTCCAGGGATCGTCTGCCTACACGGCGTACGCATTTAAAGAGGCAGGTAAAATTTACACCCAAAACGGGCATTACAGCGAAGCCATAGATGCGTATACAAAATCAATGCAGACAGCGCCACAGGAAGGACCTTTTAAGGGCGAATTAATTTATAGGATCGCCGAGGCCCAGTTCTTATCAGGCCAATATGCCGACGCTGTTAAAGGATTCGGGCAGGTCTTTGACCAATACTCCAGTTTAGGTTTTACTCAAGATGCCTATTTTCCAATCCACTTCGCGGCAGCGCTTAGCTTTATTGAGTTGAAAGAATATGATAAGGCCAACGCGCTTTTCAACCGTCTACTTGTTTTCCCAACATTAAAGTCTCATGAGATGGCAAAGATTTTTATTAAGAAAGCCGATATCTTAATCAGAGAGAAGAGATATAAGGACGGTTTGGCGTTATTGGATGCTTATTCTTCTGAAAATATAAACGATATGGATGAAATTTTCTTTTTGAAGGCCCAGGGTTATTACGGTCTTGGGGATTTTGACCTCGCATTTGTTTTCTTTGAGAATGTTTATTTGAATTTTCCGGGTTCTCGTTTTTCAAAGGCAGCGCTTTTAGGTCAGGCCCATGTCTGCCAGAAAACAGGCAGGTTTAAAGAGTCCGAAGCTTTTTTCTTGAAATATTATAACATCCAGGATGGCCCTGATTTAAAAAGAGACGCTTTGTGCGAGACGGTCATGATGGCCCTTAAAGCAGGGGATGCGGGAGGGGTCATCAGCAGTGCTCAAGAATATTTAAAAGCATTTCCCAAAGGGGAACAATATAGCGACGTTTTACTCCTCCTGGCCGATTATTATGGCAAAAACAATCAGCCTCAAGATGCGATTAATTTATTGAAAGGGTATTTAACAGGGGGCCAGGTTCCAAGACCGAATTCCGCGTATTTTTTATTAGGATTTTATCAGCAGCTTTTAGGCGATAGCGACCAGGCGTTGAAGGCCTACGCGCAGGTCGATCAACATAAAGAAGAAGGAAAGTTTTATAATGCTGCCCTTAAAAACATGGCGGTCATTTATCTAAGCCAGGAAAATGAGACCCAAGCCAGGACCTGTTTTGACCGGTTGATCAGCCAGGCAGGTCAAAATGGTTTGCAGATAAAGACCTACATCTGGGTTTGTAATGAATATTTAAAAGAACAGGAATTTGATGATGTGCTGCGTATCGCGGCCCAGGCGGAAAAACATTTCCCTTCGCAAAATCTTCCGGAGATAGAATATTTTAAGGCAGAAGCCTTGCGGGGGCTTGGGCATTGCGATGAGGCCCTTAAGGATTATGCTCTTGTAACCTCATCGACCCAAAAGAACGCGTATACCGGCAGGGCGCGTATTGGTAATGGTTTATGCTTGGCCAGGGCCAAGAAATTCGATCTGGCCAAGCAGGAATTTCAAAAATCTTTGGATGAAAACCCCGATGATCCCACGGTCACGGTGCATGCCAGATTTGAGATAGCCAACCTTGATGCTTCCCAAGGAAATTTTAACGAAGCCCTTAAATTTTATCTTTTGGTGGCAGCCCTTTATGATGACGGTTATTATTGTTCTGAGAGCTTGCTGCGGGGGGCCAAAATTTTAGAGCGTTTGCAACGCAAGACAGATGCCTTGAAAATATATTCAGAAATTTTGGATAAATATAAAAACAGCACAGCGGCCCTTTATGCCAAGGGAAGGGTCCTTCTTTTAAAATGAAAAAATACACCAAAGTCAAAAAACGTATATTGATCGCCCTGTTGGTTTCCATTCTTCTCCATATCGGATTTTTGGTCTGGAGTTATTTTGCTAAAATCCTTCCGGCCACTCCTTTTCCCGATAAGGTGGAAACTGTTTTTCATGTCAAGATCGATAGACAAGAGAATATGGGGACCCAAGAAAAGTTAAAATTTGACATGCGGTCTTTCAGTAAATCTCCGAGGCCTGACAATTCCTTTACTGAAAATAGGACAAGCGATCCTTTGATAGAATCTGAAGCGTTGATCGAGAATAATATTGAATCAGTCATTCAAATCTTTAAAAAGTCCGATCTCAATGATGCCGTCATGGCCCAAAAAGTCCGTCGTTCGGTACGGGAGGACCTGGCGGGATTAGGGGAAGTGCCGCGTGAAGCGTTTCCCTCAAATGAATTTCAGGTGATGCAAAGAACTTCCGCGGGCATAGAGAATGAATCCAAATCCATGGATTTGGGCACAGCGCTGACCTACCAGCTTTTTAAATATCAAGATCCCGCTTCCGGCCAGAAATATTTTAAGCTTGTCGTCAAGGTGAGGGACGCGACAATGAATTTTCCGGTCATCCCTAAAGAGATCATTTTTTTGGTGGACGCCTCAGGCAGTATCGGGACAGAGCGGTTGGCCCAGTTTGAAGAAGGGTTGGCGTATAGTTTAAAACATCTTAACTCTGATGACCGTTTTAATATTTTTGTTTTTAAAAATAAAATTGTTCCTTTTAGTCCGGGATCTCTCAGGGCCAGTCCTAAAAATATAAAAGATGCCGTTGAATTTCTTAAAGAGCTGAGGTCATGGTCAACCACTGACCTCTATGGCGCGCTGCGCGCGAGTATTAATTTAAAGACCCCTTTTGTCCCTTCTTACAGGGTGTTGATGAGTGACGGGTTCCCAACGACCGGCATTCTTGATGCCAGGCGGGTGATTAATGAAATTTCAAGGCTCAATGATAATAAGGTGAGTATTTTTACGTTTGGCGGGGGAGTGGACGTTGAGCCGTATATGCTGGATTTCATAGCTTTTAAAAATCGCGGTTGGTCAAGGGTCTCAGGCCGTGAATATTTTATGGGAAGAGATTTTTCCAGGTTTTATGACGAGATCAAAGACCCGCTTCTTTTAAATGTGCGTTATTATGCCGTCGGCCTTAAGACGCAAGAAATTTTCCCCCAAACCATGCCTGATTTTTTTAAACGCTCTCAATTTGTCATTTATGGCAGGTATACGAATGAAAACAAATTTGTTATTCAAATTCGGGGGGACATGGCACAACATAAAAAAGGATTCATTGTCAGCGCTAACCTTCAGGATGCCTGGGCCGGTGATAAACAGATAGCCCACAATTGGGCGTTTCATAAAATTTACTACTTGATCGGCGAATTAAAATACAATGAAAATAATAAGGCGCTGATTGATAGTATTAACGATTTGTGCGCTAAATTTCATATTATTACCCCGTATTCCATTAAACAACCTAAGGGGTCAAAGCCATGAGAGGTGTCCATTTGTATTTAAGGTGTTTTTTTGCTTCCTTGTTTATTTTTTTATGTCCCAATGTCCGCGCTGATGAAAGCGATATCATTAAGGCGGACCGTCAGGCAGTGGCAGAAGCGAATGCTGCGGGCATTTCTTCAAAGATCATCGCCGCCAAAGAGCAGTTGAGCGATGATCTGGGGATGGAGGCAGACCAAAGGCGCAAGGACCTCGAGGGGATCACTATACCGTTGGCCCCTGATGGCCAAGGGCATCTTCTCGCGGATGTGCTTATCAATAACAAAATTCACGCGTCCCTTGTTGTGGATACAGGTTCTCCTGAGGTCATGTTGACTTCTTCGTTTATTCAGAAATTAGGCCTTGATCTTGGCCAATCTAATAAAGGGTATGTGGAAGTATTAAATGGCAAATATAAAGCGGCTGAAGTTTCATTAGATAGCATAAAGCTCGGAGGGGCCCAAGCCCAGGATGTCAGCGCCACTGTTTTGCTTGAAGACAGTAAGGGAATCAATGATGGCTTATTAGGTTTGTCATTTTTGAGCAAGTTCCATTTCACTTTAGACCAAGCGGGACAGAAATTAATTTTAAAAAAAATAGAATAAACGGCCGGTTTAAGGCCGAATTTTTAATTAAGGAAGGAACTTTTTGGTGGCTTTTGTTGTCTAATATAGCAGAGGACAAAAGCATTTGACCTCTTGCCCTTATAGGATTAAAATTAAATTTAAGTTTGAAAGAAAGGTGGGTTTTATGAAAATGACACTAAAGGTGCTTTTTGTCTTCTTATTTTTAAGCTTATTAATAATTCGGCCAACGCCTTCCTATGCGTATTGGCATGGGCATGGGTATGGGCATGGCCATGGCTATGTTGGTGTTAATATTGGTGTATGGCCAGGTTCTTATTATTATGGCTACCCCTATTATTACCCTTATTACACTGATCCTTATTATTACGCTCAACCAGGATATGTGGTTGTATCCTCCTCAGGCTATCAACCGGTTGTTGTCAATGGCGTTACTTATTATGTTAATAACGGGGTATATTATCTTTACACCCAGTATGGTTATCAAGCAGTGGTAACACCTATTGGCTCAACAGCACCGGTGGTGCAAACCGCGCCGGTAACAGCAATCCCGGCAGACACTGATAATTCATTTAGCATTAATATCCCTAATAACAAGGGAGGGTATACGACGGTCCTTCTTAAAAGATCAGGGAAAGGGTTTATAGGCCCTCAAGGCGAATTTTATTCTGAGTTCCCGAAAGTATCTCAACTTCAGATGATGTATGGAAAATAAGGGGCGTTCTATGTTAAAGAAAATGTTATTATTAGGTTTGGTTGTTTTAGGTTTGGCGGGATGCGCGACCAGTACAAGGTATGTCCATTATACAGATCAGTGGTTCCCTCCTAAAGATAAGTCTTATACTATTAATGTTTATCCCGACGCGCAAACGTTAGCTGTCAGCAATCCTTATTATGTGATTGGGAAGGTTTCTATTGAGGGTTATGCCAGCAATGGGGTAAGCCCTGAGACTTTAACTAATCAAGCAAAAGAAATCGCCAGAAAAAGAGGGGCTGATGCCATCATCAATGTCAAGACAGTGGCGTTCCGTTATTATTATGGCGATGCCTTGTTAAGATTTACAGGAGAATTGGTTGTGTACGCTCCGAAGGTGGGACAAGGCCAATAAAGGAGGGAAATCGTGGAAAATAAGAAGATTAACGTGTTATTTTATTTAGTGGTGGTTTTCTTTCTTGCTCTTATTTTTATTTTGCTTAAAGATTTGAATGCTCAAAGGGCCAATGATTATAAAGTATATAGAAACGTCGTTGCTAACGTGGTAAGAATGGAGAATGATAGAATAAGAATTCTTGCTAAAGAAAACGCGGATTTGAAAAATGTTTTAGCAGAGACCAGGAACGCTCTTGATATTGTAAATAAAAGATTAGCTCAGTCTGCTCCAGTTGCTGCAAGACCATAGAAAGACCCATGTCGCCTGATCCTAAAAATCAAGCTGATTGGTTTGTTTCCAAAAAGGAAATGACCAAGAAAGCCTTAAAATTGTCGTTTCAGATGAATCGGCAATACACGCTTTCAAAAGATCAATATACTGCCACGATGCATGATAATTTCATGGCATTGTCAATGGCGGTCAGAGACCGTCTTGTTGAGCGGTGGATCAAGACCCAGCAGGGTTACCATAAAAAGAATGTCCGTCGGGTTTATTATCTGTCCATGGAGTTTCTGATCGGACGCCTGCTTGGCAATAATATGTATAATTTAGGCATTGACAAATATGCCACCGGCGCCCTGGATGAGTTGGGGTTGAACATGGAAACTGTCCGGGAAGAGGAGGTTGACGCCGGTTTGGGCAATGGCGGATTGGGAAGGCTCGCCGCTTGTTTCATGGATTCTATGGCAAGTCTTAGGGTGCCGGCGCATGGTTATGGGATCCGCTATGACTATGGGATATTCAATCAAAAGATCAAAGATGGTTTTCAGATAGAACTTCCGGATGAATGGCTGCGCTCCGGGACTCCATGGGAATTCGCGCGTCCGGAATACACCGTTAATGTCCGTTTTTACGGAAAGACGCAGACAGACCACGATCACAAAGGTAATCTCAAGCATCAGTGGGTAAACACGCAGGATGTGTTGGCTGTCCCTTATGATTTTCCCATTGCCGGATATAAGAATGATGTTGTCAATACTTTGCGCCTTTGGTCGGCGCGCGGGACCGAAGAGTTTAATTTAGATGATTTTGAATCCGGCGATTATGAACAGGCCGTTTATAAGAAAATCCTTTCTGAGAATATTTCCAAGGTTTTGTACCCCTCCGATAACAACAGCCATGGGAAGGAGTTGCGGTTAAAACAGGAATATTTTTTTACCGCGGCTTCCATGGCGGACATCATAAGACGCTTCAAGTCAGAGAACCCAAACCTAAAGGACCTTCCTAAAAAAGTAATTATTCAATTAAATGACACTCATCCCACATTGGCGATTGTAGAACTCATGCGCCTGCTTATTGATGAATATGATTTTGAGTGGCAGGCGGCTTGGGACATTACGACAAAAGTGTTTGCCTACACGAACCATACCCTGATGCCTGAGGCCATGGAATGTTGGGACGTCGATCTACTTGAGAAGCTTTTACCCCGCCATCTGCAGATCATTTATGATATCAACGCTCTTTTTTTAGAAAAAGTTGCTTTACGTTATCCTCAAGATAGCGATCGCTTGCGGCGCATGTCGATCATTGAGGAAGGTGAGCCTAAAAAGGTCCGCATGGCGTATCTGGCAATTATAGGCAGTTCTTCCGTTAACGGGGTCTCGAAACTGCATTCTGATCTCCTGAAAGAAAGATTATTCAAAGATTTTTCTGAAGTGTATCCCAAAAAATTCAATAATAAAACCAACGGGATCACCCAGCGCCGATGGCTCCTGAAAGCTAATCCGCGGTTATCATCCTTGCTGATGGAAAAATTAGGCGAGGGCTGGGTCATGGACTTATACAAGTTGGAAAAACTCAATACGTTTAAAAATGATAAAAGTTTTTGTGATCGATGGATGGATATCAAGAAGCAGAATAAAGAGTCTTTGGCGCGTTATATCAGCTCCAGCATGAATATCAACATTGACCCCGGATCTATTTTTGATGTGCAGATCAAGCGCATCCATGAATACAAACGCCAAATGCTTTTCGCCTTTTATATTATTTCACAATACCTTCGGTTAAAAGAAAATCCCAAAGAGTTTATTTATCCGCGCACATTTATGATCGGCGGGAAAGCGGCCCCGTCGTACAGCATGGCCAAATTAACGATCAAATTTATTAATAACATCGCTGATATCATTAATCGTGATAAAAGTGTGAACGCCAAGATCCGGCTGATATTTTTGGAAAATTACCGGGTGTCTTTGGCGGAGAAGATCTTTCCTGCCAGTGACTTGTCCGAGCAGATCTCCACCGCCGGGACTGAGGCTTCGGGCACAGGCAATATGAAATTTATGATGAACGGGGCGCTGACCGTCGGCACTCTGGATGGCGCTAATATTGAAATAGCCCAGGCGGTGGGTGAGGAAAATATATTTATTTTCGGCCTTAAGGCCCAAGAGGTGGCGGCCCTCAAAGGTGGAGGCTATCATCCCCAGCGATACATTGAGCAAAGCCCGATGCTTAAAGAAATTTTTAAGCTCATTGACAGCGGGTTTTTTAGCCTTCGTGATGCTAAGCTTTTTGCCCCTATCCTCCAGTCGCTGACAGGGCAGGACCCCTATTTTGTTTGCGCTGATTTTGAATCTTATTGCCAAATCCAGGACAGGATTTCAAGGATGTATTTGAATAAAAAAGAATGGACCAAAAAATCCATTATCAACGTCTCCCAAAGCGGCTATTTCTCTTCAGATCGCGCGATCCGCGAATACGCCAAAGATATCTGGAACGTCCCTGTTAGTGATTAAATGGTTACCTATATTCAAAATATCCTCTTAAGAGGCTCATTATTAGAAGTTTTGATAGCCGTGGCTTTTGCCGGGGCAGCGGCCTCATTAAGCTCCTGCACCATTGCCCGTCTGCCGGTATTATTGGGACTTGTTTCTTCCAGATCGCAATTAAAACACAGGGGGTTTCTGCTTTCAATTGCTTTTTCCTGCGGTCTTATCATTTCGTACACCTTGATCGGAATACTGTTTGGGGCGATTGCCCATGTGGCCTCCAGGCTTGTCGCGATCAGCCAGTATCTTTATTTTGTTTTAGGTTTTTTAATGATCTTAAGCGGCCTGTTTTTTGCCGGATTGATTTCTTTGGGCAACGGGGGGATTAATACGTATTGTGAGAAAGCGGTCCAAGGGGTCAAGACATTGCCTTCGGCATTTATATTCGGAATGTTTTTTGCTTTTTTGGAAATGCCGGCTTGTCCTTGCTGTGGGGCTGTTTTGCTGCTCATTGCCAGTTTAATCGCCATTAAAGGTTCATTGTTATATTCAGGCGTCGTCTTTTTTAGTTTCGCGTTAGGTCAAAGCATTCCTATTTTAGCGATAGGATTTTCGACAAGCATATTAAAGAATTTACTTCCGAAAGCCCAGCACTTGGAAAAGGTAATCAGCTTTTGTGTCGGAAATATCTTAATCGTTTCGGGGATTTTCTTGGTGACTCTTTCTTGATGAAGCCAACTATCTCTCATTCTCATTCGGATGCCAAGGATTGCGCTTGTGATCATGGCCATGATCATGACCACGGGCAAGATCCGTTGTCTCTTCTTGGCCGATGGCTTTTGACGATTTTGATTGTAGGGCTTTTGTTAATTCTTTTACGGCCGTTTATAGTAGGACAAATGCTTGTTCGGGTAACATCCTATTCCGCCAATTCTTCTTACAGTAACGCGGCCCGTATATGTAAGAAAATCATCTCCATTGATAAGGACAATAAACAGGCATGGACGTCTTTAGGGTATGCCTATATGGACATGTCCCAAGTGGATATGGCCATTCCGGCATTTGAAAAAGTCCTATCGCTTAATCCCGAAGATAAGGGAGCTGCTTCTTTTGAATTGGGCCAGGCCTATTATGAGAAGGGTGATTTTGCCAAAGCCATTGGGTATTTCCAACGTGTTAGGAGCGCGGGGCCTCGAGCCGCGGCTTTATTAGACGCTGATATCCTAAAATACCGTCATGGTACATTAGGATTCCGCAGTTTGAACAGCATGCAACCGCTGCTTGGTATGTTGCTTGAATGCTACCAAAAAACAGGTAACATGGCCCAGGCCGCAGTAATCCAAAAGGAATACGATTTTTATAAAAATAAACATAGCAAAATATTGTTTTGATAGAATATTTAATATGAAATTTCCTTATTGCCAACACCTTCATAGCTCCCCTGATCCTAAAGCCCCGGCCTTGGAAATTCGAGGATTAGGCGTTTCCTATTCTTCAGAGGGGAAGCTGGTCCTTAAGGATTTTGATATCAGCGTTCCGGCAGGTTCAGCCTTGGCCTTGGTGGGGCCTAATGGCGCCGGCAAGTCAACATTATTTAAAGCCATTTGCGGCCTTTTACCCATTCGCAAGGGGGATATCCGTGTTTTTGGCCATCCTTTGGACGCCTGCCATCATAGAGTGGTTTATTTGCCCCAGCGCAGTGAGATCGATTGGTATTTTCCGATCAGCGTTTTGGATTTGGTCCTGATGGGACGGTATGTTTATTTAGGATGGTTTGCTTGGCCTGATTCGCGGGACATTGAAATCGCCCGTAATGCTCTTAAAGAAATGAATGTCTTGGATTTAGCCGATCGACAGATCAGTAAACTTTCCGGCGGACAGCAGCAGAGGGTGTTGATCGCGCGCGCCTTGGCCCAAAACGCGGATTTACTTTTGTTGGATGAGCCGCTTAACGCGGTTGATGTGAGCACCCGCCAGACGGTCGCGGAAGTCCTGCATAAAATTAAAGACCAGGGTAAAACAGTCATTGTGGCGACCCATTATTATAGCCAGGAAGAAGGGCGTTACGATAAAGCTATTTATTTAAAAGACGGTCAAAAGATCAGCGGTACGGATACAGGGTGTCATTGATGCATTATTTAACTGATCCATTTCAATATGTATTTATCCAGCGCGCTCTCCTCGCGGCCGTGATCATCGGGGTGCTTTGCGCGGCCTTAGGGACCTTTGTTGTTTTAAGGCGGATGGCTGTTGTCGGCCACGCTTTAACGCATAGCGCTTTACCGGGGCTGGTGATCGCGTATTTGATGGGAGGAAGCCTCTTTGCCGGGGCTTTGATCGCGACCGTACTGACAGCTTTAGGCATTGGGTTTCTGGCCCGTGATGAAAATGTTTATGAAGACACCTTGGTGGGCATGATCCCTAATATCATGTTTGCTTTTGGTATTTTGCTTATCAGCACAACCAAATCATTCAGGGATTTATTTTCGATGCTTTTCGGTAATATTCTCGGTATCACAACTGGGGATCTGCATTTGATCATGCTGATCTCGGCGGTTTCTCTTATTGCCTTATTTTTGTTTTATAAAGAACTGAAATTATTTACGGTCGATCCTAATTATGCCCAAACCATCGGCATGCCGGTAAAATTCATGCATTATGGGATATTAATATTTTTATCTTTTACCGTCGTTGTCGGTATCCAAGCGGTGGGGACTGTATTAACGAACGCTCTTTTGGTCATTCCTGTCGCGGCGGCAAGGCTTTTGACGGACCGCTTGGGACGCATGATCGCGCTGTCTTGTATTTTCGCGGTATTATCCGCGGTAGGGGGGATTTATCTTTCGTATTATTTTGGGTCCGCTTCCGGGGCCTCGATTGTCATGTTCGCGGCTTTTATCTTTGCCATCACATGGGTTTATAAATTTATTCAAAAAGCAATTTTGTAAGGATCGGCAATGGCTATAAACGTAAATAAAAAGCCAAGATTCATGCGCTGGGTATTTTTATGCGCCTGCATACTTTTGGCGGCGCATCCGGCCTGGACACAACCCCAACCGAAATTAGGGGCAACGCCTTTAAAATTCGTCAGGAACAATATCAACTATGAAGTGGTTTCGTTCGATAATCTATATTTTAATTACATGCCTCCGGTGGACGTGGAACATCCCGACGGCAATATTACCAAAGGGACTAAAAAACCCATGCCCATTCCCAAAGAGATACAGGCGCTAAATGGCAAGAAGGTGGCCATCAGGGGCTTTGTTATCCCATTGGCCAATAGCGAGGGCCAGAGGACCAAGGAATTTCTATTTGCCGATGAACTGGTGTCTTGTTTGTTTTGCGCCATGTTAGGCTATGATCAATGGATGGTCGGCAATACGGTGGACCCTAAGGGGTTTGATATTAAAGACGATCAGTTTGAAGAACCAATCACCATTTACGGCACTCTGGAAGTCGGCCCGAAGTTTGAAGACGGCGAATTTACCGGCCTGTACCGCATCAAAGCTGATGGCTTTCAATTGGAAAGAAAGAAAATCCTCGGGATTTTTTAATGGCTAAAATTAAATTAGATTTGCATGATATCTTTAACCGCGGCCATTCCATTG
>CAZABZ010000012.1:0-14735 GCA_964483535.1 uncultured Planctomycetales bacterium
GGAATGACAGGTAGTAATGAGGTAAAACACTCAATAAAGGATGATTCATGGGATGGGAAGGCGCTGATTAACTGCAGTAGTTAAGATTCCCGAAGAAACATTCGGGAATGACAGAAAAGGAGTCAAATCCAGCCCTTCAAAGCTCACCCAATCTTCTTCCGATAATATATGTTATGTTAAGTACGTACACATAAAAATGTGTTGGCACCTAATCGCCACTCCAAAACAGTCTGTAGCCAGTTTTTAAATAAACCTACTGCGGATAATTGGAAGATTACTACTAATTCAATAAAGAACAATAAACTCTATTGAGAAGTCTCAAATTCTAAATCAATTCCCCCAAAACGTTTGGCAAAGAAATTATACAATCCAGTAAGAAATGCCCCTGTCGCAAGCCCTAAAAGCCCATTGATGATTGGAAAAATAAAGATAGCCCAAACCCCAAACACTCCGGCACCTTGTTCATCCGGGGCTATTAATGACACAACTGTCACAACGGCACCTAACATAAGACCTGCGATAACATTAATGGTCGAAAAAATAATAATAAACGATTTCGTTGATATCTTCTGTAACTTAAGCTTCATAATTCCTCCTGTCATTTAAATTCGGTTTAATTCAATCCCACAAAATGATCCACCATGGATGGCGTCATTATTTTAATATTATAAATTATAGGAGTAAGCCCATCCGAGTTCAACAACAAACGTAATATTGCAGGGTCATCAAATGCCGTTCGAATACTACCCCCGGAATTCTTGACAGTCACGACTGTCCTGCCTAAATCAATCCCGCCCGGATTAACGCGATTAAGACGATTTACGGCCCGCGTTTGCCGCACCATCATAGCCTTATCAGCATTCTTGGGGGCTGCGGATGATGCCGTAGGACCGGAAGGATTAGAAGGCTTAACAAATTTCTTCAAATTTTCAAAATGTTTTCCAAAACCTAAATAATCCTTAAAATCTTTGGCCGCCTGCCAAACTCCCTCCTTCCAAACATTTTTAAACGACCATATCCCTGCAGCAATTATGGCGAGACCCCAAATAGACTGAATTATATCATTATTGATCAATCCCAAAGAACCACTGAAAATCCTTGTTACTAAAAGCCCTGCAAACACTTTCATACCTGTCCAACTTCCAAACATGCGCGTATAATCTACCCCCTTAATTCTTCCCTTCTGCTCATCATAAAACGCGAGATACACTTTATGCCCCGTCAGAGCTGCAATTGAAGCCAACAAATAAGGCAGATAGATACCAGGCCCGGTAGGTAAAGATACAAACAAAGTTGCGAGCCAAGAAGCAACCCCCAGCGTTCCTACAATGCCGTAAAATGGCAATTTCGCTTTAGTTCTAGAAGCCATGTAACTCCCCGCGAAAGCAACCACGGAGCCCAACACAGTCAGTGCCGGACCAAGCCATATCCTTGACAATAGCGCTGTGACGATGCCACCGATCGCCATAATCAATCCTGTAGCAGCTACAATCTTTCCAGCTTTGGGAGAAACATGAGCCGGCAAACTAAACAACTTTAATTCCTGATGGCGCTCCTTATCTGTTTCACCCGTTAAGAGAATAGCTTTGAAGGTCCGAACAAATTTATATATTTCATGGGTTGCTGACCAGACACCTTTGTCTATCATAGGCAAAATACCAACAAACATGGGATGAGCCTTCCCAACATCCCTAACTGTTCTTCTTATTGTCGTCCAAACGCTACCGGTTTCACGTAAATGACGGACCATGGTGGCAAAATTAACAGATGTCATAAAAATATAACTTACTCCTGTCAAAATGACCGCAGGCGTTAAATTAGCAAACGAACTAAACATAGACCCAAAGGGCAAAGAAACCATGAGCAATAATCCCAATCTGACAGACATGTAATACATGAATAATGCCAAATGTGTCAATTTAACATCATAACCAACATTCGGATTGAGAAAAACAGAAAACAACGTACGAAACATAATAAAAAGCGTCACATTAAATCCATAGCGCTGTTCTGTGGTATAAATAGTCTTGATCAATGAAGGACGGCCCCATTCGAAAGCAAAATAATCCTCCTGAGTTGAAATAACATCCGGCTCTTCATCCTGTATAGCCAAAAATGCCGCAGAGTCTTCACCGGGATGACTTACAACCGTATCCCCTGCTGTCGGAGTCACTAACGCTTTACCATAGAATGTTGTAAGGTATTCCCGACCACGCTGAGTATCAGATACCCAGGTATGCTGGGCAATGCTATAATGACTAGTAACAGGCAATGCATCATTACTTGAAGCCCAAATGCGCATGATCGGATTAACGATCATAATTTCAGGGTTACGCCCGACCAAGGTGGCCCAACTTAGACGGTAGCTATTCTGACCGGGATACGCCCGGACCCAAGCATCATAATTGGATGAACGGCCATTACCTATCCATAAATTAGCGCCGATACCGCCGTTTTTATTACGCGGGATGGGATTATCTAATTCTCCCTGCTTATAAAATGGCAGATAAACGTCCGCACTGTGCGTCTTTTCAATGGTGACGATAATCTGCATAAACGATTCATAGCCTTCAATAAACTTTGCAATAAGATTCGAAGCAGCTCCTACAGAACGCAACGTATTAAAAGCAGTAATTATTTCCTTAATATTCTGTCTTCGGGTTTCAAGAATAGGCGCAGCAAAATCATGAAGATTATCCGCTCCATATAACGCTCGTTGCACAATTTCTTGGATCTTCACAAATTCTTTATCACCATATTCCGGAAATGCTACTTTAAATGATTCATTCAATTCATTGACATCAAATTTACCTTTACCATCTTCAGTGATATACCCCATTTTGATTAATTCGTTCCAAATCTTATCGCCATCAAGCCCCGCTTCTGAAAACATATCTTTTGTGACACGGCCATATTTAAAATCTCCGTAAATTTTCTTCAAACTCGCATGCGCCTCAAGCAATTGACCCACTTTATCTGGTGTAAGATTCTGAGCCAATGCGTCTTTATCTAAAGATTTAAAAACGCTTTTAGCACTGTTAAATACAAATCTATTTCCTTCTAATTGCACATGTGATCCACAGATAGAGATCTCATGAAAAATGGGACGATATTTGAGTAGAACCAATTCCGCATACGCCGCATATCTTTCATTGAACACCTGTTCTTCTTGCGTCAATTGGCCATTCATGCCTTCCAACGATACCTTGGCGGCTTTCAATGAAGTATATTTTTGAGCCATTGCCGTTACTGCCTTAACATAAGCATCATCACCAAAATGACGGGCCATATAAATATGCATTTCAGTAATATCCACGCCTTGGCTCTCAATCACCGCGTAATTATTCGCCATAACTTCATCCATAAACCCCTCTAATATTTGAACGATCTCCCAAATCTGGTCTCCGTTAAGGCCATCCAGTAAACCATTCATATCACTGACCGCAGTTATTTTCTCTAACTTACTCGCAAAATTAGCAATCCCTGGATCTCCGATATCCTTTAAAGCGATCACAACATTTTCTAAACCCCGGCCCTTGTGGTAATCAAGCAAATGCCCCAAAATAGCTGTTTCTCGAGCACCTTTCTCAGTTTCCACCTTATCAAACGAACCGGGCAATGCTTTTATTTCAAATAAATTCTTAACCAATTCCCCTGCCGCCAGAACATGAGAAGAAGTCGCCTGCAAATAGGCAGGGTTATCGGTTTGTGGCTTTTTCTGGACCAAAGAAAAGAAGGTCATATATAAAAACTCCTGCGCCTTATCCCAACGCGGCAGCTTGGGGGCTTTAGGCCGTTGCGGATTATCGATGAAATCCACCCAATCCCCCAGTTCATCTTTAGTAAACAATCCAGAACGGGTAAAAACACGTTTTAAAAATTCCTGAACCGGTTCACCATTGGGCGTCACAGGAGAAAACCGCTTTTCAATGTCAATGGCATCTCTGATGATCTTCCCGTAAAGTTCCGTCTCATGCCCGCCCAGCCTGAACAATGCCGGCAAACCTATCCAATTGACAAAATCTTTGCTCCATGTTCTTTTGGATAACCGAACGTAACTCCATAAAGCATTAAACGCATGAAAAGTGGACAAATAAGTGGGAAGGGTCATAATAGCAAATAAGGCTACCGTGATCGCAAAACCGAATGTGTCATAATGAATGGTGTTAAACTTGCCGAATAAATGATAAACTAAAATTCCAAACTGATACGTTGAGGCAAGGCCATATACGGACATCCAAAATAAACGCTCACTGCCCAACTTAACCTTACCCAGCAACATCTTAGGCCAACCTAAAGACAACACGGCCGTCAATATGCCCCATGCCATCATGTGTTCTTGCGTGGCTAAAATAACTCCGCTAAGCAATAATCCTCCTGCTGTTAATACATACGCGCCTGCCCTCCGCCAACCCGACGGCACTGACCAAAATGATTTAAACATACCTGCCAAGGGAACAATAATTCTAACCAACCATAAATGGGAAACACCTCTCCATGTCTTGGTCAGTTGATCTGCCGCAACAGCATAAGGGGCCTTTTCCTTTAAAAAAACCAGCATAGCTTCTTTAAAAACATCGGTTGTAGTAAAGATTTTATTCTTTATGAAATCCATAAAATTCTTATATTGAGAAGAACTTTGTTTGTTAGCACCTTGACCGATGTAACCTCTGTATTCAGCTAATAATTGTGCGGTTTTTTCGTTTAACCGTATAAATTCATCATTTGTGATTTCTGAGCCCTTACCGTTTTCTATGACATCTTTGATCATATTTGTCATTTTTAAATTTCTATCCTTGCGATCTAACGTGGGATCAAATCCTCCTTCCTTGATCATCCTGGCCATTTCCCCAAATAAAAGATATCCTTTTCCGTCCTCAAGACGGTTTAAAAACATCATTAACTTATAAAGATCAGTTTCAATAAACAAATCAGTCTGACGGAATTCTTCCGGTTGTCTTTCTTCGGGATCAGTGAGCATTTTAAACAAACCTGGTTTACCGTCACCCCAAAGATTCATCGTAAACCACGAACGCCAGAGATCTCCATGCGCTTTAATGCGCGTCAATACTTCTTTTGCCCTGGCCTCTTGACTTAAATTCTTATCAGCATCCAACAGACGCATGGCATCGCCTGTAATAAACATTATCAAAGGATAGAATAATGATAAGGCGCCTAATGAATATCCATTAGTATCTGACGGGGCCATTTGAATAAATTTAAACAACACAAACTGCCGGATATTATTCGTTTCAAACAATTTCGTCATCGGATATGGATTGAATTCAATTTCCGATTTCTCTGCTTTAGTCTTGTCAGTGATCCTTGAGGGGTCCAACATAAGGAATCTATGCACTTCACTGATAATCGACTGACGAACTTCAGCCATACGGGTTGGATTAATGCCATCCCCCGCATATTTAAACGTGCTGTTATAAACATCATCAATAGCCGGATTAATAACCTGATCGGTCAATATCTGAAATGCAAATTCTTTAAATAATTTTAATGTTCCGGCCTTGCCGAGGTATTCTTTGGCCAAACTTTTCACATCGCTTTCATTCAAATATCCGCTGTCCAGCAATACGATTAATAACCGCGTCTCAGGTGTAATAATTAACTTGCGCAATTGATCAATTGCCTGGGGATCATTATCAGCCAACATTGTCAGCACGTGATTTTCGGATTTAATCAAAGCTAAGCGTAATAATTGCGACCACGCCATTTGACCTTGATACGAATCAGGCACTTCCGCCAAAAGAGCTTTAAGGGTACCGCTCTCTAACACCCCGCGAGAGATTATTTCCTGCAAAGCCAAAGCTTGTGGATATCCTCTCTCAGCCTGGGCCTTGATCAACGCCTTTAACCCTTCCTCATCCAACCCGGAATCAATACCGACTGCTTCCATAGCATCACGCGGGTCATTATCCGTTTTATTGAATGTTAACTCTTTGTTGCTAACAGCGCTCCATATGTCATCAAATTCATCCTGACTAAATCCGGATTTCAACAGATAAGATTCTAAATAATTTTTCTTATCATTCTCCTCTTTCACGTTTGCGGCAGTGATGAATTGACCATTGACTTGACGCAGGATCAATAATTTCTTGGCGATTTCCTTATCTACAACCTGACTTAACCTATCAAACGATGCATTGTTAGCGTTGACTGAGCCCGCAGCCCTCCCCAAAAAACGCAAAGCGCTTCGCCAAACCCCCTTAAGCCATCGGCTTGAAACAATATGCACCGACGATAAGACAGAAAGCACCGCGGTGCCCAGATAAGAAAGACCTGTAACCCAATTGTTGATCACAGGATGATTTGGAAATAACTTATAAAACCACTCAGAATAATAAAACTTCCGCAAACCGTCTTTCCAAACTTTCGGTTTGGTAAGATTATTTTTTAAGTCAAGGCTCTGACCTTCAGCTTCAATACGCTTATCGATCTTCTGCGCATCACCATATTCTGATGTTCTGCCTTCAGGAACTAGATCAGCCATGGGCGAATTTCTGACTTGATCTTTAAAGCTCTTTTCGAAAACATCCAATGAGTAATGACCGTCAGAGGCTAAATATGAAATTTCGTTGTTTTTAGTAACCCTGTCTTGGGTCGGGGCATTAGGGGTCATTGTTTGGATATCTTCTTTGGTCTTAATATAGCCATTCTCACCCTCAACCAGGGTTTTAAATTTAAACTGACTGTATAAATATTCCTGCGGAGTTGGAGCAACGCCATTAATTCCATTCAAGAATTCCTGAAAGGTTGCCGGGACACGGACACTCTCGATAGGGAATGAATCCAAAGAGTAGATTTTAATCTCGTCCGGCACATAATGTTCCCAGGTGATTCCTGTTTTAAAGTTATACCCGATAAAAATCTTATTATTGGAAGTAAACACATACCCGTCTTTATATTCACGCACCACAGAATAAATATATTCAGGTTTATTCTTGTCCATTTGGAAAAAATTTGTTTCCCGAATTACTTTTTGATGTTCCTTATCTGTCTTGGCAACAGCGATTTCACCTTGAGGGACGGTCAAAGGTATCTTAGCTTTTGCTGATTCATCATACTTAGTAAACCTTACCGCGCTTCGGTCTAATTTGACGTAATCACGATTTAAAGGATCATTGTCTCCCAATAAACGCACCAAAACAAGAATCTTGCCTTTACCATCGTTGACAATCCCATCATTACTGACAACCGGATTAACTAATAAATACCGGGAAACCGGCGTGACAGTCTTTTGATTGTATATCGCCGCTTTAGCCAATTCACTGTCCTTCCACTCGCCGGGAATACTTTTGGATTCAAGAAATTCTTGCACTGTCATTGGCGAACCGGCTTCAAGCTTGTAGATTTGTCCATCCTGGGAAATTTCATAAGCACTCAACGGGCTCTGGCCGCTAAATTCCTTATTGACTATCAAACTTGGCTGCTCGTCGCTAGACACATATAAGATGACCCTAGATTCTGGATCCTGGTCAATACGTACAAAAAAACGGGTCCCATCATTGGTGATACTGTCATTGGAAATATTATATGTAAATTTAGAAGGATCCCCCCCCAGCTCATGGGCGATATCCCTAACCGTCTTCTCAAAAATCCTGCGGACTTCCTGTCTGTGATTGGACATCCCATCGGAAAACGGCCCTACCGCCGCCTTAATGATCGGGTCCTCCATCACATTGTCCATCGATAAGTGCCTTTGTAAATTTGTCGTCATGATGATATTACTATTAGCATCAACAATAAAATTATTACCGTCGCGGTAGGCCCTGTACAAACCACGGTCAGGCCCGGGGATAACGGTGATGGTAAAAGGATTAAAGATGACCTGGGCCACAAAATTATGGTCTTTGTTTGAAGGCAAGGCATTGAGCTCAACTACGGGACGGTTTAAAACCGTATTAAGAATAAAAAACCGTTCGTTATGTTTAATAAAATCTTCTTCCTTTGATACGGTGTTCAAACCGCCAGGTAATTTGACCAATATTTCAGGTGGAATACTAAAAGTTATATTATCCAAGCGCGTGGCCTTCCCTATTAGACCTTGCTGATTCATCCAGCCATGGACTGGTTTTGCATTAATATCCAGCATTTGATATTGATCATCATAATGTAAGATACCGCGCACAGGCTGGTCAAAGCGACCCACGATCGCCTTACCCCGCACGGTGTACTCTCCTTTGGCATTCGAATTATAACGGATCACGCCGGGACTATAATACAGATTCAAATTTTCCTCACCAAAAGCGTTCAATCCGTATTCACGCTGAAAAGTACCGTTGACGTCTTTGCGGGTATAGAGCATCGAATTAATTGTATTTTGCCCATTACGGCCAAACACATCCGGGATACCGGTTAACATTTTTTGACGGTAACTGAAAGCCACCGGATTACGGCTAATAGTACCGTTCTGTGCCATACCGTAAATTTTATTGGAAGCTAATGCACTATTAAACACCATCTCAAATGTATTGGGTTCATAGACAGATCTAAACACATTGGCCACCACTCTGTCTTCCAGTTCGGACACATAATGGACCCCTTTGAAACCACCCTGGTCATTCTGTTCCTCAATATAGGTTAACGGCCGTCCGGAATATGCGGCTTGAGCGGCTGGGACATTGATCAACTGGACTATGCCGCGATTGATGAAACGCCCAACCACATCCGCCTTATTGGCAGAAGTCAATAGCTGGCCATTAACCGTATAAATTTTTCTCCCTGAAGGATCATTCTTAAAATAATACACAGGCTTGTTATTAGAGTTCATACTGCCAAGAACAATGGTCCCATCATAAGGCTTATTATGCCTGTCATATTTAGGACTAAACGTATACTCGCGCCCATTGATCATAATTCCATCTGCGTTATAAATGGGAACGAATTCACGCAATACAGTATTATTCCATAATGGATTGAGCGTCTTTTGATCTAAAACTAAACCATTGGCCGGACTAATGACGCTTTTGGTCGTTTCAAAATTATTGTGCCTGTTCCCTTCACTGAATTTGTGCATAGTAACATTGTAATTGCCCTTGGCTAAGGTAGAATTGCCCTCGCTTAATAATGTTTCCTGGGCCCCTGCGGCATGGCGAAATGTCCTTATAGTTGACGAAGTCTCATTGCGGTTATGCTTCTCATGGGTCACAACAGAAACCCCCGTCGCGCCTTCATGAAAGGTTGATTGTACATAGCCTTCCCAGCGCGAATCAAATTTATTGGTTGTAACTACCGGCTTACCTGATGTCATATCGACTTCTAAAAATGTCATTTGCTGTGTAATGGGATCATAATCAAGAGTGTTAGTAAATTTAACCACAGCCCCGGAACTTCCTCTAATAATGGACCTATACGGAATTCTCCCGCCAAAAAATAATTTATCATACAGCGCTTGTGCCTGCTGCTTCACGCCATGGGCATCAGTGGCAATCTGCAGCTTCAATCCCGTTGACATATCCATAGTTTGTATACGTGTGGCCCCAGTTATCACGTTCGTATTGGATATCGGCAAATGCCCGCTGAAGCGAAATAAATCCCTGTCCTTGTCATTGACCGGCGTTGTGTTGACGAATCGCTTATCGCCCTCAACAGGATTAAGCAGACGGTCGAGCAACTCCTGTGGCGTTAATTCACTATTGAGCGGGGCTTGGGATTCCTTACCGTTATTAAATACATCTGCGCGTTTCAGAAAGCCATAGGGATTCAAATGGTTGTTCGTTATAAAAAATCCGTTGACCGACTTCGTCGCTCTAAGATACACACCATAAGTATCCGCTTCCACATCGCCATTACGCAAATCAATAAATATTTTTCGGGAAGTCATTTCGTTTTCATCGGCAACAGTATCCCCGCGACAATCGGTGGTCAGAGTCATGCCATCCAACGGCAATTGCTTAGTTTCAATCATCTGACGGACTTGGGCAACATAGTCCTCAGGATGGGCCAACCCTTCTGCATGGTTAAAGGTATTGCCGTAGATGTTACTTGTAACCTCTACCCCTAAACTATCATATTTAGGCACACTGATTTCCTTGGGGCTGATGGACAATAATTTTAATCCTTCTTTATACACCTCCACTGTCTGCTCTTGGGTATCAAGACTGACCTGAGTCATGATCGTCTCTTTATGCAGGGGAAACACGATGCTGACTACAAACTTGCCGCTATACCCGTGAAAATTTAGATCCATCGTAAAATTGGTATAACGCTGACGTTCGATCTTATACTTTTCCAACGCAGGCAACCGTTGTATTTGTTCCATGATGAGCCGCATATCGCTGCTATTTAAAATTTCCCGGCCACCAATTGTGACCGCATCGGCCACCGTATTGTTCTCTCCAACCCTGTAAATAAATGCCGCACCGTTGGCAAATTCCCCTTCTCCGCGTATAGCATGCCCATAGCGTTCGGCATTTTCCCTTTGATGCCCCACAAGTGCTTTATTTTCTTCACGTTCTTCGAAACCAGCCGCAAAAATAATATGCTTACCGACCCCATGATTGGTTTCCGAAATTTCCTGATCGTTGGTTGGATCTATAAACTCCACATAATGTCCATACGCGGGAGATTGTCCTTTCTTTTGTTCTTGGGCCAATACCTGATATTCTTTTTGTAATTTTTCACGCTCAGCTCTACCCGCAGGCACCACCCTGGTGTGACCCAGATCTTCCTCGGAGACTCGGTCGGCATTCGGCAAACCCGGTAAACCAGCCAAACTTCCAGCCCCTGAAAGCAAATCATAGTTGTTCACAACCTGCGTTTCATATTCAAGAAAAGCCCCTAAGGCTTTGTTGCCAGTGGCCGTAAAATAATCTTTACCACTGCGGACGTTCCGTTTAATGGCTTCGGGGATACTAGGAGAGCCTCCTTTACTTTGTAATTCTTTTAAGTTATGGGAATAATAATTAACTTTTGACTGTAATTCCTGGCGTTGCTGATCGTTAAGCGGAGTCATTAAAGGAACCGTTAAAATTTGTTTCATGACTCCCACATAATCTGATGTCTCCGCTACAAAACCTACAGCAGGGCGCTCGGAAGGACGCAGGGTGGCATCCACCGCATCCAATAGTTTGAGCTCTTTCCCATTCTCTTCGCCAAAAGTATGATGGATAGAATTGATAACATCCATCAATCCATCCGTGTTCTGTGCCCCGCCTAAAAACTGTTCAGCAAAGCCCTGCGGCCCCAATACCCTCATCCAAAGCAATGTTGTAGAAGATGCAAATCCATCCTTATCAGCCTTATAACGCATCAAATGTGCCGTTTCATCCCACTTAACAAAGCTTTTGACCATATCAGCTGAAGTAGTGTCGCCAAATTTACTAAAGAACGCGTACATATATGCCGCCTCATCGCCATTTTTAATAGAACCGTTCTTGGTCTCTTGGAGCAAGCGGTTGTGGATCTGCGTTAAGGCCTCTTGTGTCCCATTGATCTTTTCATCCGGATAAGCTTCATTAAATTTGATAAGACCAAGACCGAATAAGGCTGTTGCGATATGATCGTTCTTGGCGGCCGCTTCACCTGTTTGTACATTCAAAGATTCAGGGGCACCGGCATAGGTCTCTCCAAGTTTGGTATTGGCTTTTAAATGGTCATAATAATAGGCCAATATATCTTTGGCTTTTTGTTTGTCATTGCTGGCAATGGCGCGCAAGACCAAATTTAATTCATCAACGCTCTTGCCCAATGGATAGAAAATTTGACCTCCTTGGCTATAAGAAGCATACATATGCGTGCTTATATTCTGCGCGTATGTGCCGCCATCAGGGCTGACCTGTATGAACAAAGCCCCTTCTTTGGCCGCACGTTCATAATCGACATAGGTCTGCCTTGTTTTTTCTAAATCTTTGATGGTCCGATGGATGGCATTTTCTTTTAAAATCAAAACTGTTTTCTCGCCGGATATCGGATCATATTTAACATATACCGGCACCTTAACTACTTTGTTGCCATCACTAAGCGTGCCAACACTGATCCTGGCCTGCCCTGGGAGAACGCTTAATTTCTTCATTTCGTCTTTGGTATATCCATAGGCATGTGACCGAAACAATCCATCTTCAACCACAATGCCCTCAATAGAGTCATCATCCAATAGCTTTTTGTGTTCTTTTGAAAAATCAATTTCCCAGTTCTCGCTGATATGCCACAATGGCAATGAAAGATTTAGTCTTAAATGCTTGGGCGCATTGATAAATGCAGGATTTAACGGATCGTTGCCTAATGCATTAATAAAACTGCGGGTGTCCACTGAAAATCCTATGTACGGAAATAAAACTTTTAAACTTACACCTCCTTTGAGGATATCGTTGATATTAACATAATTTAATATTTGACCCTTAGCGATCAAAGCGACGCTCTGGATCAAGTTAATTGAACTGCCATCCCAAGCAATGACAGGCTGGGTCAAAACTGAAGCCAAACCATTTAAACGTGCTTCCTGAAATTGATATCGCCCGCTCTGTACAGTTTTCGAATCTAATCCCATCACTTGTCCTGACAAAGAAGCAGCTTGAGCCGCAACACTCATAAACTTACCAACCTCCGCTTCATTCATACGTGCCGTTAAGAAATAGTCCACCTCGGCAATTTGCTGTTCCGAAAAAGCGCTGGTGCGAAATTCATGGCCCTTCTTTGTCCATTTATCAAATTGATCCGGGTTGGTTTGTTGAGTATTTATCCATTCTTCAAATGTGACCTTATGAGAACTATCACTTTGAGAGAACAGTACCCATCCTACCAACTCATCTTTATGAACATCGGAAACAGGTCCCGGCAAAATATCCTTGACACTATGGGTAATATCAATAAACAAAGGCCCTAATCCTTCAACCACTCCGCTGCCCGGCAATCCAAGGGCGCTTAACCCCAAACCCACAACATCTAAAACAACGTTTAAATTACGGCGGGATATTTGCAATTCCAGGTTTTTCCCGGCCGATGCCTTTTCCTGTTGGGCGGCATAAAGGCCGAATTCATTTTCGGCTATCTCTACAGTAAGCTTATTAGGTCCAAACAAATACCTCGGTTTTTCTTGTACCTGTTCAAAGGTTTCAGGGTAATACTGGTCCAAATACTGGGTCCCATGTTCCTTGTCTTTCAATAACTCTTCTTTTGCAGAAGAGATTTCCGAGAACTGTATCCAGACCCCGGATAGGCTGCTGACGTATTCCATTTCACGGCTGGAACCATCGGCTTTGTTAATAACATAAGCCACTCGCGGCAATGGCTCTGATTTTTGGACCTTAACAATTTCACCTTCGGTCATAAAGCGATCAACATGATCGATGTTGCCCCATTTATCCGGGATGACTCTTGCGGTGGTTAAAAGCCCTTTTTCAGGGATGCTTGCTCCTTTAAACAATTTCGCCATTTCGGGTTTAGCTAATTCCTTAAGCTGCTCATCCCGATTGAAAATGCCAAGGATCTTGACCAAAGCTTCTTTCATTTTAGAATCATGCATTGTAGATTGCATTAAATCAAATTTAGCCTTGGCCGCTTCTTCGCCTGCCCACAAAATGCCTGTACGTTTAACATTATCAGCATCTTTGAATTTGACCAAAGTTAAAAACGGCCGGCCAGCCAGTTCATATTTATAAATATCCGACGGATCAATCGTTCTAAAATTCTCTATATTCGCCAAATCAATGGGTTCTGCGCCACACGGAATTTCTTTGGCAATGGTTTCCGTGTCTTTATCATAGAGAAAATGGATCAACTGTTTGATATCTTTGATCACCTGTAGCGAAGCGTGCAAATTATTACGGTCTATAGAACCTATGACTACAGGAACTTTGTTGGCCCCTGAATATAACTGGTCCTGAATAAAAATAAGGTTCTTGCGGGCAGTTTCATTCATTATTATGTTGATTTTAGTATCCTTGTTTTTACCATCCTTAAAGTTGATTGGCCTGCCTTTCAATAAAGACTTCATAAATTCTTCACGATCAGCGGCTAATTTTTTTATGTTCGCCTGGCTTAAGTTAATCAACTTCTGGTCGATTGGCCCGCTCTTTCCTTCTACCCCACTCAAATTAATTTTTCCCTTGGAAACTGGCTTTAAAACTGATGCCTGTTTACTACTCGCAGGCACTTTAACATTATTTACAATTAACTTTGAACCACTGCCAGGGCCAGCGGCAAAGAAATGTCCAGCGCCAGAAAAATCAGCGTCAGCGAAAAGACCAGTACCAAAAAAAGAACTAAGACCAGGGAAAGAATCATCTGGCGGATTTCCGCCTGCCGCAGCGCTTAAATGAGGCCCCGTACCCGCATGCTCCAATGAATTCAACGCCCCAATAGTTTTCTGTCCTATGACCCCATCTTCAGCCAATGCTTCATGATTAGTCGAATTAACTTTGTGCTGAAAGGCTGCAACAACTCTGCTAACATCCTGGTTATAATTACCATCCCGGATAGCTTCTGTAGCACGTTTGAAAATCTTATCAGCATTGGCTCCCAAATATTTAGTATCATACTGTCTACGAGTAGTTGGATTCTCGCCGGTTAAATTGCCAATATCCGCGACATTCACATGTCTTAACAACTCAGATCCTATTGTAGTGACCTCTGAGCCCTGGCCTCCTAAATGCAACACATGACCTGAAACAAACGCTTGATGATTTTGACCCATGGGGTGAGACATAAAACCGCCGCCAACAGGACCAAAATCAGCGGCATGCACCGAGCCCACCGCCGCCATAACAGCTATGGGGACTAAGGAC
>CAZABZ010000013.1:0-14173 GCA_964483535.1 uncultured Planctomycetales bacterium
GTTACGACAATGCCATCGGCATGCCTGGGAGAAGCCACAAATTGGATACCAAAACGGCTCAGATCAAAAACCGGAGTATTTAAAACATTCAAATCCAACTCGCAGGCGTTGCATCCTCCTGCTGAGACTTGCCTAAGCTTAAGCGAACGGCCAAATATTTTGAGCATTTTATCATTTAACGCGCGGGCCAATACCATTTCATGATCTTGGAAAAGAACCAAGTCCTGTCGCTGAGACACCGCCATTCGGTAATCATTAGAATAAACAATATCGCTATCAGGATTAAAAGATATTACCCCAAGGTCTACACTGCCCTTTTGCCCCGCGATAATAGGACACCCGCGATAGCGTTCAGGAAGGGCTGGCGCTTTAGCTTTAGGAAAAAGCATGGTCCTGCAACCTTGTTTAAAACGAGTTTTAAGAATTTTTAACATAAATTTATTCTCCTAACTATAAATCATGCCCGCTGTAAGATAAATTGAAACTCTTATTACACAAAGGAAAATCGGAAATCTCCTGGCCCCGGCAAGCCCACGCTAACCCAAACCAATTATGAAACGATGGGTCTTTGATCTTATAGCGGGCAAATCCGCCCTGGGCGTCGCTAATACCCACATGCATGATCTCACCGCGCCATCCTTCAACCAAAGACACGGAAAGTGTATCCGGTTTCATTGGCCCGGGACGCACAAAAAGCTCTCCTGTGGGCATAGACGGTAAAACTCTAAGCAAAAATTCCAGTGACCTTACGACCTCCTGCCGCCTGACTAAAGCCCTGGCATACACATCCCCGGTTGCCCCTAAAGAAATCGGCACATGATGAAACTGCCACATCCCCGAAGAATAATTAATCCTGACATCACATTCCAACTGACTGGCACGTCCGGCCGGGCCCACTAACCCTATCTCTTTGGCGTCCTTTAAAGCAATCATCCCTACCCCTTCAAAACGCGCTAACACGGAAGGCCTGGTAAATAAAAGATCGCTTACATCTTGAAATTCATTTTTATACTTCTTTAATTTAAGACAAAAATCATCGGCCATCCTGGCATCGATATCAAATAAAACCCCGCCGGGCCGGCACAGTCCTTTACCAAAACGATTCCCCGTCAAAGCCAAAAGCAGGTTTAAATAGTCCCCTCGCATACGTCCGAAATAAGCGCTTGTCGGTAAAAATCCCGCATCCATGCCGAGCGCGCCTAAATCTCCAACATGATTAGCCAGCCTCTCCAACTCTAAGGCAACCGCCCGAATCGCCTGGGCACGCGCAGAGATGGCGCACCCTGTGAGAGATTCAACCACTTCACAAAAAGCCGTAGAATGGCCGATGGCTGTATCTCCGGCTATTGATTCACTTAAAAGCATGCTTCGTTTTAAGTGCGGGCCTGCCATGAGAGGTTCAATGCCCCGATGCTGATACCCTAACTGGATCTCCAAATGCAGGATCTCTTCCCCATGGCATTGGAAACGAAAATGTCCGGGTTCAATAATTCCCGCGTGCACCGGCCCCACCCCGACTTCATGAACTTCTTCTCCTTCAACCGCGTAGAAAGGATATACCCCGGGAATCGTCTTTTTCGCAATATCCTTCCAGATGTCAGCGGCAACCCGATAATTGGAATGATACCTTAAAGGCTTAAGCCATGGATGCCCCACAGGCTGTATGGCCCATTGCTCCGCAATCTCCCGCTCAAATAAATGCGCTTGCGGCAAATCCTTCGTCAAAGATTCGTACTTCGGGGATTCCGGAGAAATAAGTGTCGATACAATCTCAAGTTCAGCTTCTTCATCCAGACCCAGAATGGCCAACAGCCTTACTTTCCCGCTTGCCTCTAAATGCCCGAATAAATTCGTTAGCCTGGCATCGTCATGACAAGATTTAAGAATTTTGGCCCGGAATTCTTCCACACTCAAGGGTGGAATATTCGATAAAGATATTTGACCGCCATTAAACAATTCCATAATTTTTTTATCCTCCTAAAAGTCCCGCGGCCTTCTGTAAAATGTTGCCCAAGAAAGGCGGGATATAAAAACCAAGTATAAGAACAATAACAATCAAAAATAAAATCGGCAGTATCATGCTCAAGCTTTCCCTGGAAGATTTGCTAACAGTTTCATCCACCGGACGCCCTTGTATCATTCTTAAAATAATGTCCGCAATACCTATAAAAATAAGCGCCAGGAACAAACAATAAAAAAACGCAACCCAATAATGATGCCCTGAGATGGCCGCGTACAGGATAATTAATTCACTTATAAATGTCCCGAAGGGCGGCACTCCGCTTACGGCCAAAAAACTGGCTAAAAGAAAAATCCCTGTGATCGGAAACTCGCGAAGGACCCCCTTGACCTCACTGACCTTTTTGCTGTGGTATTGCTTATAAAGATTGCCGGTCACCAAAAAGGCCACCCCTTTGGTCATGGCATTGTTGATCATATGAAGAAGGGCCCCATAAATACCTATTGGCCCCAAGCCGATACCAATAGCTAAAATTCCCATATGCTCCACGCTGGAATAGGCGAACATTCTCTTATAATCTTCCTGGCCTAAGATAAACACGAAAGCAACACCCATCGAAATAACCCCTAAGAGTATGAGTATGGATGAAAAAAATGGGGTTTGGCCCGCGGCATGACAAACCTGCCCTACTCTTAAAATACTTAAAAAAGCACAGTTTAATAAACATCCGGAAAGCAACGCGGAAATTGGCGACGGAGCTTGGGAATGGGCATCAGGCAGCCAGGTGTGCATGGGAGCAAGCCCCATTTTAGTCCCACACCCGATAAGCAAAAAAATAACACTCATTTTAAGCCAAGGCAAAGACAATTCTTTGGCATGAATTAAAAGTTTATCAATAAAAAGGCTTTGAACATTGTTTAGGCCGGCAACCGCAAGGAAATATGTCCCCAGGAGAGCCAAGGCTATCCCAATTAAGCAAATCATTAAAAATTTCCAGGTGGCTTCAATGCTCTGCTTGGTTTGCACAAAGTTGATCAAAGGAACGCTGGATAACGTCGTGGCTTCGATGCCAATCAATAAAAGCCCGAAATGCCGGCTTATGGTGACCAGAGTCATGAAAGAAAGAAAAAATAATAAAAATCCAATAAAAATCTTATGGGAAAAATCTGACCCGTTCTTGAAATAACCCATCAGGTAAAATGAAACCATTAAAAACAGCACACTAACGACTGACAGGACAAGAAGCCCTAAAGCATCCAGGCCTAAGAACCCATTTAAAGATGTCAACGGCCTAAACCTCCAGAAACTAAACACGCAAGCACTGTGCAAAAGCGCCGCAAAAAGGAGCATCCTGTTCCTGGATTTTTGTTCCGGAAGAATAAAAACTGATCCTCCGATCAACAAAGGAAATAATAGTAAGAAAATCAGCATTGATTAATCCTTTAAAGTGGTCAGCGCCATTGTATCCGTGTTATTAAATTCATCGCTGATGTTATTAACCACGATCCCCATGACCACGGCCGCGATGAAAAGATCCAGAAGGATCCCCATCTCTACTAAAAGGGGCATTTTCTTCAGCAATAAAATAGCAAAAAGGAATATCCCGTTTTCCAAAAGTAAATACCCGACGACCTGGCTGATGGCTTTTGTGCGTCCAACGATAAGGATAAATCCCATAATAATTAAGGAAAACGAAGACGGGATCACCAACTCTGAGCTTATGGACACCGGGAAAACAAGCTTCGAAGCCAGTAAGAACGAACCGACAATTGAAAGACAGCTTAATAAAAGAGTGGTCCCTACTCCTATGAAAGGACTTACTTCACTACGGACAGAAACGTGGCGGATCGCCCAAAAAAGAAAATTAGGCATAATAAAACCTCGAAGCACAATTGCGGCTAAAGCAACAATCATGATATAAACTTCCATTTCTTTAGCATACATAAAAAACGGCACACAGCCCAAAATCATAGACTGCATGGCAAAGATCTGTATCATCGTTCCCAGACGGGTGCTCGCCACAATAAAAAGCCCCAAGATGATGACCAAAATTAAAATGGCATCTAACCAAACATTCATTAATGCCCCCTTACAAGAATAACGATAAGCCCGATGATCGAAAATATGAACGCGGAAAACAATAAATAAGGGACCTTGTTCAAACGTAAACGGGCCATCGTTGATTCAACGACACCGATCAATATCGCAAGCCCAATGATCTCAAAAATGAAAAGAAACATGTCTATTAAAAAATTCTGGGTTTTAAACGTAAAAATAACGGAAACAAGCAGGGCCCCAAAAAGAAAAAGTTTTACAGCCTTGCCATAAAGGATATACGCCAAATCTATTCCGCTATGGTCTAAGACCATGACTTCATGGATCATGGTAAGTTCTAAATGGGTCTCGGGATCATCAATGGGAATGCGGGAATTTTCAACCAGAAGGACCAAAAAGAAACTGACAACCACCAAAATTAAAACCGGCCCAACCAGGACCCAGGAAGAAGACAACCCTCCCAGGAATATTTCCGATAAAGACAACTTCCCGGATAATAACGCTAAAATCGTAAGATTAAGGAACATGGTAATCTCTGACAAACAACCGAAAGTCGCTTCCCTGCTGGCCCCCATCCCTTCAAAACTTGATCCTGTATCTAAAGCCGCCAAAATAATAACGAAGCGGGCCAACGCAAATAAATAAACAAAAAGGACCATGTCTCCCCAAAATTGGACCGGTGGCTTAAAGCCCGCGATCGGCATCAGGATACCCGCGGCTAAAATGGCTGCTGTGGAAACCATGGGCGCCGCTCTAAAAATCCAATTTGTTGTCACGCTATAAACAGACGCCTTATGCATGAGTTTAAAAAGATCAAAATACGGCTGCCATAAAGGCGGACCTATGCGACCGGCAAAAAAAGCCTTGATCTTTCCTATGATCCCCAAAAGCAAAGGAGGAAAAACAAAAAGAATAATCAAATGTAACGACAGAGAAATATTCATATTAATGGAGCTTCCATATCAACAAAATGACAAGAAGAAAAAGAATATACAATACATAAGTTTGTGTATGCCCGCTTTGGATCCATTTTAATTTTCTGGAAAGTCTTTTAATAACATAAAATAACGGCCTGAAAAATAAATCCTGTGACGCGTCTTTCACAGAAGAACTTAACTTTGTTCCCGTCGGGAAATATCCTTTGGGTTTAGTGGTTTCAACTTTAAAGAATAAAACTGACCTGAAAACCTTTAAAATCGGCTTGGCAAATGAAGAGGCGGTGTACTGCATCCGGGCAGTGACTTTCGCATATCCGCAAGCCCACGTTTCTGTTAAATTTATCTTATAGCCTTGAGTCAAAATTTTGCGTAAAAGAGCAAGGACCACAAAAATTACACCGCCAAACAATAAAACTCTTGTAGCCAACAAGAGTGGATTAATAATGGCTTCTTTTAAAACAAACGGGACCGGCATGCCTGTGATCGCTTGGGTCCCTTGGAATGCATAATAAACCATATTAGCAGGGAAAAGCCCTACCCAAAGGCAGATGGCCGCAAGCAAAATCATGGGGCCACGTATGATTAAATCACCATCCTTATAATCATGTTCTTCACAAGTCCTACTGCGCCCTAAAAAAATAACACCAAAAGCTTTAGCAAAACAAAGCGCGGCCAAGCCGCCGATAAGACCCAAGGCGACTATACTTAAGCTTGATAAAATAATACCAAAAATATCAAGATGAAAAACCCCTTCCAGCAACGCTCGAAAAACTAACCATTCGCTGATAAAGCCATTGAAGAGCGGTAACCCGCAAATAGACAAAGAGCCGATTAAAAAAAGATGACCTGTCCAGGGAAGCAGTTTGAATAATCCTCCCATCTGTTCCATGTCCCCTGTATGGGTCGAATGGATCACAGAGCCGGCACTTAAGAACAATAAACCTTTAAATACCGCGTGATTAAAAGTATGTAAAAGCGCCGCGGTGTATCCGATAAAAGCAACCGCCTCTTGGTGATAGGCATGCCCTATCATTCCTATGCCAAGCCCCAGCGCGATAATACCGATATTCTCAATGCTGTGATACGCTAACAGTTTCTTGATCTCATGTTGCCCCAAAGCATACAACACCCCTCCCACGCCTGAAATGGCGGCCATTATTAAAAGGCATACGGCGCACCATAGCGGAAAATCTTTAACAATGGTAATGACGCGCATCAAGCCATAAATCCCGATTTTAATAACCACCCCTGAAAGTAAAGCGGAGATATAACTTGGCGCAGCTGGATGAGCGCGTGGCAGCCAAATATGAAAAGGGATGAATCCTGCTTTAATACCGAAACCAAAAAATGCCAACATAAAAAGTAAGGCGGCTAAACCAAGCGGGAATTGGGTTGCCGTCATCTGATCAAAATTCATAGATCCTGCGTGGGCCCCCATTAACAGAAACATTAAAATCAAACAAAAAACCCCAATATGGGTCGCTATCAAATAAATAAAGCCTGCCTTGCGCACCTGTTCGCTTTCATTATAAAAAGTAATAAGAAAATACGAAACAATCGTCATGAGCTCCCACGCCGCAAGGAACAGAACAGCATTTTTAGCGACTAAAACAAGGGCCATGACAATAATAAGCAAATGATAAAGAGCAAAATGCACTCCTCTATTCCTATTACCGGTGTAATCACGCAAATAGCCATACCCATAGATGCCGGCGGCTAACGATAAAATGAATAACAATAAAAGGAAGAATGCGCTTAAAGCATCTATACCTATATAAAATTCACCCAACGGAATGTTCCCATGAAACCGAAAGTCCAAACTTGTTAACGGCAATGCCATCGCCTTTTGACATAAAACGCTTATAGCTGACCAGAGACCAAGTCCGCAAGCCGCAACCAATGACCACAAAAAGAGATAGGCAGGAATCCTCTTAGATTGGCAAAATAAAAGTATTAATACGCTTGAAATTGTAAGGATAGAAAGACTTATTAATAAAGAAAGCATTTTTAAACAGCTCCTACCAAGGTAACCGCATTGCGGATCAATTTTCCCAAAGGAAGCGGCATCCATAATCCTATACTGATCAATAGAACAACAGATGTCGCGATGGCCGCGTTCATGTAAATATTCTCTTTTCTCGCAAGAAGGGGCTCTTTCGGCTGGCCATGAATACACCCAAGAACAATTTTACCTATACCGATAAACATTAAAGCCAGGCAAATAATACCCGCCGCTGCCAGAAAATAATGCTTAGAAATGATGGCCGCATTAAGGATCAAAAGTTCGCTGTGAAAAGTGGCGAAAGGAAATACCCCTGTCCCCGCCAAAAGGGCTGCAATCAAAAAGACGCCTGTCACCGGATATATATGGATGACCCCCTTAACATCATCGGTCTTTGATGAGCCGTATTTCTGAGCGACAGAACCCGCTGTTAAAAACATAATGACCTTGGCCAATGCATTATTGATCATATGAAACAAAGATCCAAACAAGCCGACTGCGCCTAATCCAAGGCCTAAAACCAAAAGGCCCATATGTTCAATGGAAGAATAGGCAAATGCCCTTTTAATGTTTCTCTCTCCTAAAATGAACATGGCAGGCACAACAAGCGATAAAAGGCCGGATACAATCAAAATAGAAGAGTAAAACCCGGTCAAGCCTGTTTTATTACAAATCTGGCTGATGCGAAGCAAAGCCAAAAAAGGACATTGGGTCAATGCCCCTGCCATTAAGACCCCCACCATTCCTGTGGCTTGTCCATACGCTTCAGGTTTCCAACTGTGGGTCGGGGCAAGGCCCATTTTACAGCCATAACCGACAATAAAAAAGATGATACTTAACTTTAACCAATTAACGGATAATGAAGATGCCCCCTTTAAAATGACCGGCAATAAAAGAGTATGAACATTATGGGCCGCAATGGCCAGAAAAAAAGTCCCCATTAATCCTAAAGCAATGCCAACGGAACAAATCAACAAATACCGCCAAGTGGCTTGGAGACTTTGCTGATTGCGGTGAAAACTAATCAGAGGAGCGCTAAACAAGGTGGTCGCCTCAATGGCCACCCACAAAAGGCCGAAATGATAACTCACCGCGACCAATGACATCGTTGAGAGCAAAAACAATAAACATCCTATAAAGACGCGGTTCCTCTTTGGCTCATGTTTAAAATAACCGATCATGAAAATAGCCACTGACAAAAAAAGAAAACTGATGATCGACAGTAAGATTAACCCCAACGGATCAAGCACTAAGAAACCATTATATTCCGAAGCCGGCAGCTCTTTCCAAAACGAAGCTGTGAGCAGGCCATGGCACAAGGAAGCTGCCACAAAAAGCTTGAGCCTAAAATCTTTACTCACCGGCAATAAAACTCCGAGCCCGCATAAAAATGGCATTAAGATCAAAATCGTCAACATTAAAACGTCTCCCCCATCTTCGATCGGTCCACACAAGCCGGATTCTTCTCAAATTCTTCATTGATATGATTGACCACGATGGCCATGATAAATACAGCCACAAAAATATCCAGCAGGACGCCTATTTCTATAAGGACCGGCATCACATCAAATAATGAAAACGCAAAAAGGAAAATACCATTTTCCATGATTAAATACCCCAAAACCTGAGTCACCGCGCGGGTCCTGGTTACCATGATCATAAATCCTAAAAGCACCGTCGAAAGAGAGCATGGCAAGACCAAATCTGAGGCGGCCCTGTCCGGCAATTTTAAAGATAAAGAAACCCAAAACGCTCCCGCGATTAACATGGCCCCAAAAATGATGGATGCCCCGAATCCAATGATAGGCTTGATCTCTGAACGCATGGACACATGCCGGATGGCCCAAAATAAAATAAACGGGACCAGGCCGGCCTTTACGATCATTGTGATCAGAGCGAGAAAAACATCCTGGCTTGAAATGGAAGATGTTCGCAAAAAAAACGGCAGAAGACTAAGCGCAAAAGACTGGGCCGCAAAAACCCGGATCATGGCGGCCACGCGGTAATTGGACAATATCATGAGCGATAAAAGCACAATAATAATACAGATCGCATCAACCCAACTTGTCATACCTTTACATCCTCCACATCTTTACAACAAACCCGAAAAAAGCCAAAGCAAAGGCTATCAACTGTAAATTCTTGACCCTGTTAAGCCGATGGCGTGCCATGGTCGATTCCACAATGCCCAGCACGATGGACAGCCCAAGCATGCCGCCTAAAAAAATCAGCGTATCTCCAACCGGATTCCCCGTCTGTATGGGAACAATAATGGGAATCAAGATGCTGGCAAAAACAAACAATTTTATAGCCGAAGCATAAAGCATATACGCCAAATCAACTCCGCTATGGTCTAAGATCATTACTTCATGGATCATGGTCAATTCCAAATGGGTATCTGGATCATCAACGGGAATACGGCAATTTTCTGCCAGAATGACGATAAAAAAACTGCCTGCCACTAAAAGAAGCGCCGGTCCCATCAGTTTCCATGACATAGGGATATCCGCGCCAATCATTGAAGATAAAGAAATACTGTAAGTCAAAAGCGAAAGCGTAATGAAATTCATAAACAGCGCCAGTTCGGAAAGGCACGAAAAAAAGGCCTCCCGGCTGGCCCCCATCCCTTCAAAACTGGAACCGGTATCAAGGGCGGCGATGATCATAAAAAAACGGGCCAGCCCCAGGATGTAGGCCCCCAGAAAAATATCGCCGGCAAACTGGACAGGGGCTTTTAAAAAACCTAAAGGGACAAGCAGGGACAAAACCAACACCGCGGCTAAATTAACAATAGGCGCCCCGCGAAAAACCCATGTGGTGGTCCTGCTGTAAACAGAGTCCTTTTGAAAAAGTCTTTGCAGATCAAAATAAAGTTGAAAAAACGAGGGCCCCTTTTTGCCGGCAAAGAACGCCTTTATTTTTGAAATAATGCCTACAAATAAAGGTGCCAGCGCAAGGACAATAAGCCAATGATATAAAATTGGAAATACAATGCTCATCATTTTGCCTTCAACTCCCAAACCAAACCAACAAAAATATTAAATACAAGAAAATATACATCAAGTACATTTGGGTATAGCGGATACGGTTAATATCAAGCTTTTTTGATAAACCCGTCAATCGATCAAACAAGGGCCTAAAGAAAAATTCTTCTGAGGCGTCATGGACCGATGAAGCCATGGATGTTTTCGCCGGAAAATGACCTTTAACCTCTCCCCCCTCACGCCGAAAAAACAAAACACCTTTCACAAAGTCAACAATAGGCCGGGCAAAGGAAGAAGAAGTATACTGGATTTTGGGCGTGACTTGTGAAAACCCACAACCCCAAGTTTCCCGAACGGGCTGGATGCGTCCTTTCAAAAGTATTTTACGCAAAACCACAAGAATAACCGCCAGGACAAGAAAGAGAAGAATGCCGCTAATGATAAAAGATAAGGGGAGAAAAATATTTTCCATATGAAGCCCTGAAAGGTCCGCGTGTGATAAATATGCCCCGCCTGAAAAAGCTACTCTCGCCATCGTTTGAGGGAAAAGGCCGATCCACAAGCATAATCCTCCCAAGACCAGCATGGGAATAAGCATCCATAATGAAGTTTTTCCCTGTTGTTCTTTCAGATGGCGCGGCTCGCCTAAAAATACCGTGCCATAAACCTTGGTAAAACAAGCCAAGGCCAGCGAACCCATAAGAGCCAACGCAATAATTCCCAAGGCGCAAGCAAGGGCCCCCTGTAAAGGCAAATGAAAAAGCCCCTGAAAAAGGCCAAAGTAAATAATGAACTCGCTGATAAAACCATTAAATAAAGGTAGTCCGCAGATGGCCAAAGCCCCGACCAGAAATAAAAGACTGACAAGCGGCATTCTCCGGGCAAGCCCTCCCATCAGGTCCATCTCTCCTGTGTGCGTTTTCTGGATGACGGCGCCCGCGTCCAAAAATAAAAGCCCTTTAAATATGGAATGGTTTAAAACGTGCAAGAGTGCGCCGCCGAATCCAAGCACGGCCAGAAAAGGCATGTGATGATTCTCTCCCAACAACCCAACGCCCAAACCCAGAGCAATAATACCGATATTTTCAATACTATGATAAGCCAAAAGTTTTTTAAGCTCATGCTGACCCAAAGCATACAAAACTCCCATCACACCGCTCACGACGCCAATGATTAATAACAAATATCCGCACCAATCCGGGAGCACGCCGATTATCCATAACACCCGGCAGATGCCGTAAATGCCCATTTTGATCATGACCCCTGATAAAACCGCTGAGACATGACTCGGTGCCGCGGGATGCGCGTGAGGCAGCCAGATATGCAACGGAAGAAACCCTGCCTTGACCCCAAAACCGACAACGGCTAAAAGAAATATAACACCGGCGAGCAGTGGAGAAAACCCTGAGTGGCTGATAAGATCAAAATTCATGGACCCGCCGTTTGCGGCCATTAAAAAAAACATTAAAATAAGGAGAAAAGTCCCGCAATGGGAAGCGATCAAAAAAAGGAAACCGGCCCGACGCGCAGAAGATTTTTCATCATGAAAAACGGTTAAAAAATATGAAGAAATGGACATCATTTCCCATGCGCCGAGAAAAAGAACCACATTATTGGCCAGGACAATAAATATAAGAGAGGCTGACAAGAGGAAATAAAAAAAGATGTGGAGCCCCATGGGCTTCTTGCCCTTGTACGGCCGCATGTATCCTATAGCGTATATACCGGCGCAAAAAATCACAATAAAAACCGCTATAAGAAAAATAAGGCTCAAAGAGTCAAGCTTAAGCGCAAACTCCCCGAAGGGAACTTGCCATGGTAATTGAAAAAATTTTTCCATTATGAAATTTTTGCTGCCTTTGATTCCGCCACTTGAAATGCGGCCAGGATCTCCTCACGATGCGTGCGGGCCTTTAAAGCCGATTTAACATCCTCATCCTGCAGACAAAATGCCAGGCGTGATAGTAATGACAAATGCCCTTTAAACGATGAAGATAAAATAAGAAATAAAGTATGCACGCCTTCGCGGTCCGGTGAAGAAAAATCAACAGGCTTTTCAAGAAAAAAAAGGCCGACAACAGGTTCCAATCCCGCCAGCACAACCGGATGTTTAACATGCGGAATAGCAATCCCATTACCAATACCGGTTGTTCCGGCCTGCTCACGTGCCAACAACATCTCTTTTAAGGGGGCTTTCTGGATATGAGCGGGTAAAGGTAAAAGGTCTAAAGCTTTCCTAAGAATTTCTTCCCGGCTGGTCCCATTTAAGCCAAAATACACTCCTCCCCGCATGAGCGCCCCGGTTATGACGTCCAGCCCCTGTCGGGCTTTTTCGCAAAGCTTTAACGCGCCAGTTGTCAGACGGATCCGATTTTTCAAGGCCCACTCTAAGACCTCAACCGAATTAAAATAATACTGGTCATTGGCCTTAACTGCTGGCATCCCCCGTTTATTAAGCCATTGGTAAAGCGTCCCCTCATCAATCTCAAACGCTTTTTCTATGTCACGAAAAGTCAGCTGCATGAAATGCCCCCTTGTTTACGGGCGACTCCTGTTTGATACGCCGCCTGTTCCACCGCTTTTGTCACAGCCTCAACAACACGTTTATCAAAAATGCTGGGGACAATGTATTCATCGCTTAATTGATCCGGCGGGATAAGGTTTGCTATCGCATCGGAAGCGGCTAATTTCATTTCTTCATTGATCTCTCGGGCCCGTACATGCAACGCTCCACGGAAAATACCGGGAAATGCCAAAGCATTATTGATCTGGTTCGGGAAATCTGAACGGCCGGTGGCAAAAATCCGGCATACCTTAACAGCCTCATGCGGGTCAACTTCCGGGTCCGGGTTGGCCATGGCAAATACGATACTGTCTTTTTTCATCTTCTTAAGGTCATTTCCGGATAAAATATTCCCCCCTGAAACACCGATAAAAACATCTGCCCTATGCAGGGCCTCACGCAAGGTCAAAATGGGATTAAGAGGGTCCACGCACGAAAATAAATCTTTGCGGGCACGGTCCAAATTGGTGCTGTCAACGGCTAAAACAACGCCTTTCCGGTTACATCCAAACAAATGCTCAGCCCCAGCGGCCAATAAAATACGACAACAAGCAGCGCCTGCCGCCCCCATTCCGGTGACGACAATACGGACATGTTTAATATCTTTCTTAACGACTTTTAAAGCATTTTTTAAAGCGGCAAGGATGACGACAGCCGTGCCATGTTGATCATCATGCATAACAGGAATGGACAATGTCTTTTTGAGCCTCTCTTCAATTTCAAAACAACGCGGGGCGCTGATATCTTCCAAATTAATCCCGCCAAAAACCGGGGCAATGTTTTGAACGGTCCTTACGATCTCGTCAACATCCTGGGTGGCCAGGCAAATAGGCCAGGCATCTATATTCGCAAATTCTTTAAAAATCATGGCTTTGCCTTCCATGACAGGCAAGGCAGCTTCCGGCCCCAAGTTCCCTAACCCTAAAATGGCAGATCCATCGGTAACAACGGCAACGCTGTTACTTTTAATGGTGAACTTATAAACATTTTCAGGGTCCTCGGCAATGGCCCGAGAAACTTTTGCAACGCCGGGGGTATACGCCACTGAAAGTTGACCGCGTGTTTGTATGGGGACTTTATTTTGGATCTGTATCTTCCCGCCCAGATGGAGCAACAATATCCGGTCAGATACGGCAATGACCCTGACATTCTTTAATTTATCAAAACCCTTGAGGATTTTATCAGCATCTTTTTCCTTTGCCACATCAAAGGTAACATCGCGAATGATCTTCTCTGCGGTAACTTCTACAATATCAACAGCCCCCAAGTCTGCTTTTGCCGAAGCAATCAATGCCGCCACTGACGCAAAAACGCCGGGTTTATTAACAAGTTCCAAACGAATCGTCAATCTGTGATTTGAAGAAAAATTCCTGTCTGTGTCCATATTTTAAATCTCCCTTCTTCCTATATGTCCTTCCATAAATTCAATCTTATCCGGCTATGCGGAACAAAAAAATTAACCCCCTGCCGCCAAAGTTTCCTTTAGCATGACAGAGGGACATATTCGACATCCAGAGCAGCTACCAGGGAAGATCTTTATTCTATAAAAGCCAAA
Organism: uncultured Planctomycetales bacterium; assembly: GCA_964483535.1. Classification (GTDB taxonomy): domain Bacteria; phylum Omnitrophota; class Gorgyraeia; order Zapsychrales; family Fredricksoniimonadaceae; genus JABDGZ01. The sequence goes on from CAZABZ010000013.1 coordinate 14,058, forward strand.
TCTTAAACCACCACATATCCTAACATATGGATATAAGAATATAATACTTCCTTTTCCCCTGTTGTCAAGACTAGTGCTTGCGCAATATCAAAGGATGATTTATCATTAATTTATGG
>CAZABZ010000014.1:0-13864 GCA_964483535.1 uncultured Planctomycetales bacterium
GCAATATGTTATATATTTTTCATTAGACCTGCCTAATTTGACAACCCTCAAATATGTGTTACCCTTTATCAAGGTATCGCCTTCTCCACCGAGCGTCATTGTCCTAAGGAAATTACCCAGCATGTTTAAAAAATCTTTAAACCTGACCATTATTGTCTGTTTCTTCTTGACCATTTTAGGTCCTCTACCGAAGGCCCATGCCGACTCCGTTTTAGGTTTGCCAGCACCCGGGACAATGGTCAATTTAAGCCCTGCGTATGAGCCGGTCATCATCAAGGGTTTGACTGTTCACAAAGACAATCCATTCTTGTTTGATTTTATAGTGGATGTGGGGCAGGACAAGATGTCCGGTGAGCCGCTTAAAAAAGAAGGTGAAAAGCTCATCAAGTATTTTCTCGCCAGTTTAGCCATTCCTGATAAAGATGTGTGGGTCAACCTAAGCCCGTATGAAAGAAACAAAATGATCCCTGAAGTGTTGGGTCAAACCGATATGGGCCGTGACCTTTTGGAACAGGACTACATTTTAAAACAAATCACCGCTTCTCTTATTTATCCGGAAAAACAATTAGGCAAGACCTTCTGGGATAAAGTCTATTCAAAAGCCCAGCAGATGTATGGGACAACCCAAGTGCCGGTCAATACCTTTAATAAGGTATGGATCATGGCAGACCGGGCAGAGGTCTTTGAGCATAATCAAACCGCCTTTGTGGTAGACAGCCATTTGAAAGTGATGCTGGAAGAGGATTATCTGGCATTATGTAAGAATGAATGTAGGGGCGGATCTTGTATCCGCCCGATTACCGGGCCGACACAAGGTCGGCCCCTACAGAATGACGTTCATTCTTTAGGCTCTCAGATGGTCCGCACAATCATCCTTCCCGAACTTGAAAAAGAAGTCAATACAGGCAAGAATTTCGCTAATTTGCGTCAGATTTTTAATTCCATCATTCTTTCAAGCTGGTATAAAAAGAACCTAAAACAAGCGTTATTAAATCAAGTGTACGCGGACAAGAGTAAAGTAAAAGGTGTCATTGCGAGCGAAGCGAAGCAATCTCGTGAACAAATCTATGAGCAATACCTGAAAGCCTATAAAAAGGGCGTGTTTAACTATATTAAGGAAGAACCTGTTTCTAAAGGAACAACTATTCCCCGCAAGTATTTCTCTGGTGGCGTGGATGAAGCTATGGCTGCTAACCCTAAAATAACGACTGATCTTGTGATTGGCGCTGAAGAGATGTCTCGACAACATTTTAATAAGCTGTTTGATCTTGCGATGTTTGCCAGTACCGAAGGGGAGAGGAAGGATGTTCTGTTAAATAAAAGGGCCTGGAAGACCATACTTGCCCCATCAAATTTTAAAAAAATAGGCTTAAAAGTAAACTTCGAAAAATTGAGTGAAATTAGTACGGGGCTGTTAGATTTTAGTAAGGCGTTTCTCGAAATACCAATAGCTTTGGATGATCGAGAGACACAGGATGCATTGCAAAGACTAATAGGTTTGACTCTTCCGAAGGGCAGCATGCTGTTTTATAAGGAAGCTAAATTCATTCTTGTGACAGACACAAAACTGCGCATGTTTTTTCAGGGCATTTTGTTTACTGGTGATGGGCATTCTATTTATTTTATTTCCCTTAAAAATGGTCGTGCCTTTAAGGATGGGCCCACCTTCGCAGAGGTTTATCTAAAATCTAAATCATTCCCCCGTGATAATTTTTTTCCATTCATCAACTTAACTGGCGTTATACTTAATATTAATAGTAAAGAATTCACTATCCAGCTCGACGATGTGATAGAGGCAAAGGTTAAGAATCCAGACCAAGGATCTTATGCCGGACACTCGGTCCTCATACCGGACGCTCGCAGGAGCTCGCAGGAGCTTGCAATTTCTAAAGGAAAAACCATTCCCCGTAAGCATTTTTCCGGCGATACAAATGAAACCATGGCTTTAAAGCCTAAAACAACAACTAATCTTGTGATGGGTGTTGAAGCAATGGCTCGACAATATTTTTATAAGCTGGTTGGCTTAAAAACGTTTACCGCTACTAAAAGTAAGAGGAATGATGTTTTGTTAAATGAAACGGCTGGGATGAATATACCCGCCCCATTAAATTTTAAAAAAATAAGCTTAAAAGAAAACTTTGAAGAAATGAAGGTCGGCAGTGCAGAGCTGGCAGGCTCTGGTACGGTGTCTTTCAGAGAAATACCAATAATTTTGAATGATGAAGAGACGCGTAATGCATTGCAAGGACTAATAGATTTGACACATCCGGATGGCAAGTTGTCTTATAAGGAAGCCAAATTCATTTTTGCGAGAGATGCAAGACAGGACCTGATTTCTCAGGACATTTTGTTTACTAGCGATGGTCATCCTATTCATTTTATTTCCTTTAAGAATGGTCCTACCTTAAAGGATGTACCCACCTTTGAAGAGGTTTATCTAAAGTCTAAATCATTCCCTCGCGGTAATTTTTCTTCGTTTACCAACCTAACTGGCGTTATGCTTAATAACAATAGTAAGGAAGAAGTCACTATCAAGCTCGACGAGGTGATGGAGGGAAAAGAAGAATTGGCGAAATTGAGCAAAGACGATGTTGAAATTTTAACTATACTAACTCAAAATGTTTTTAAAAATCAAATAGATCTGGCCAGGGCAGCGAATGACATAGAACGAATGAAAGAACTGGTATCTGAAATTGTCTTTGGAATGTTTGAAGAACAAAGACCGCAACTAGCGAAAGCATTAACATATATTTTTATGAAAGATTGGACGGTAGAGGCCGTCGTTCAGAAGGCGAGATCAGACCAGGCGATGATGCAGGAAAATGATAAGACGGCGTTAGGATGGTATTATAATAATTTAATTGAATTCCGCAATATTTGTCAAAAATTAGAAGATCATTTTAAAAGCAGTGATCCGTCGTACAATGGCGATTATTACATGGGGCAAAAGGAGGAAATGAAGCGTTTGTATAGGGCGCTTATTGCAGACTTCTCCCCAACATTGAAAGATAGTTATTCGGATCTATATAATATTCATGAGAAGCTTGATAATTTAACTCATAAACTAGCCGAAGGTTCTTTTCTGACTGACGTTTCTAAGAAACCAAGCCCAGAAGAGTTGGAAGTAATTAGTGAGCTATTATCTATTTCTCAACAAGAAGTAAAGGTATTAAAAAATATTCTTAGGAAGGGTCAGGCAGTGAAGGCTGTTGTTAAAAAAGAGGAGTTATTATCGGCGATGACGGGGAGGCTGTCCGACGTAATTCATGTTATGACGCTAGAGGAGATAAAATACAATTTAGTAAGAACGCCCCTTAAGGACAAGTATCTTGTCAGCGGATGGAGTGTGGTTTTGGAAAAACATCGATCGCGATTTACCATATCCGTGTGGCATAAGGAAGACTGGTACCCTTTTTTAAGCATCAATATTCCAGGAACAGAAAAATTCGCAAAACGTGTTTTTGATTCAGCTCTGAAGGAAAACCTTGATGGTCTGGCCCAAAAGAGTGCGTTTTCGAAGGGGAAAGTTGATAAAGAAAAGGTATTGAAGTTGATTAAAGCCGTTGCCACAAAAGAATGCGTTAAAGAACTATATGATCTTGAGGATGGAATATTGAAAAATTTAAATAATGAAGCAATTGTTAGAGAAAATTTATCAACGATTATTGATGAATTTATTAGTACTGGTCTAATTCAAAATTCTTTGATCAGGTTGGCCGTTGATCATTCTTTATGGAGGATTTTTCAGAATAAGGAGACGCGTAAACAAGCAATTAATTTGATAAGCGAAAAGCCTGAAGAGAATTCTTATGCGAGGAGGACTTTGATTTTTGTTTTGGGACGATTTATTAAACAAGATGAGAAAGAAGGGAAATTAGTTCAAGACATAAATGATGAGGAAGTGAGTGATAATATATTATCAAATCCTCCGACACAAAGCAGAGATTTCGAGCTTATAACTAGAATTTTGGACAGGAGCGATAAAGCAGCGTTGGCAAAACTCCCTCAGGCTTCAGATGCTTTCACCCGCGGCGGTATCGATTTAAATACGTCTAACGGCATGCAATGGAAGGTCAGCAAGGATGGGCAAGGTGTTGAAATGAACATCAACCCTGCCATGATTGAACGCATCAGGCGTGAAGGCATTGACAGCCTTTCACCGGTGATTCTTAAAATAACACCAATCGCCAGTGTTTGGCCCTTAGTAGGGCTCCGGGCGCCGGCACAGGAAGAGCATTTGGATTGATTGCCATCTAATAAAAGAGTATTATTAGATTATGGAAAACATGGATCTTCCATTAGGTACAGGTCATTTGGTCTATAGTGACATTATTGAGCAAGTAGCCGATGAAGTGCTGGTTACTGATAAGAACGGTATTATTGAATACGTTAATCCCTCCCTCGAGAAATCAACAGGTTATTCCAAAGAAGAGTTGTTAGGACAGAATCCCCGGATCTTTAAATCAGGCAAACAATCCATTGAATATTATCAATCGTTGTGGGAGACGATCTTAGCGGGTAGCGTTTTTAACGCTAAAGTGATCAATAAGAAAAAAAATGGACAACTTTATGTTGTTGACCAGACGATTTCTCCCATATTCAATGAGAAAAAAGAGATCATTCATTTCGTATCTGTTTGGAAGGATGTTACAGAAATTGCCAGGGTTGAAGAGCAGTTAAAATTTGAGAAGAAGCAGCTGGAAGAAATCGTCAGTTTCGATGAGAAACTAATCAAAATTAGAAAATCAGATCATTTGATAGATTATATAGTAGCTAAAGCCAGGAGAATTTTAGGGGTTGAGAAATGTTCAGTGATGTTTGTTGACCGTAAAACAAAAGAGCTGTACACCAAATCAACGACAGGTTTTTTGGAAGAGACTCCGATGCTGGTCAATATTTCAGGGTCTATTGCCGAGAGAGCGATTTTAGAGGGGCAGTCGTTATTAGTTAATGACTTGGCGAGTGATGGGCGGTTTAAGGATTTAAAACAGCCTTCCTATTTAGGGAATTCTTTTATGATCGTTCCTATTAAATCCGATCAGGATGTTATGGGGGTCATTAATGTCGCTGACAAACGTTCTGATTCTAATGGTATAGGAAATTTTGATAAAAATGACCTTAAAATTCTAAACACTATTGCCACTGACGTGGCAATAGCTATTGAAAATGTTTCATTTTATAAAGAATTACATTATTTAACTATTACAGATGAATTGACACATATGCATAATTACCGTTATTTTGTCAATAGCCTGGAGTATGAATTAAAAAGATTGAAGCGCTTTCAAGGGGATTTATGTTTATTGATGATGGATATTGATGGCTTTAAATCGTACAACGATCAATTGGGCCATTTAGCAGGGGATGAATTATTAAGGAAAGTTGGAGAGATGATCCAATCGAAGTTGCGGGAGGTCGATGTGCTGTGTCGATACGGGGGTGATGAATTTGTGGCTATTCTTCCGGAAACAAATAAAGAAGGCGCGGTGGTTGTAACTGAAAAAATAAGGAAATTTATAGAGGATGCCCAATTCCCAAAATCAATAACTCTTAGTATTGGGGTCGCTCAATATAGAAACAAAATGACGCGCCATGAGCTGACATTTAATGCTGACAAGGCCCTTTATCAGGCTAAAGATCAAGGTAAGAATAAAGTTTGTATTTTTGGTCATAGTTGATTACAGGCTAAAAACCCTTCCTATTTGTATTCTTCGTTGAACTTTTAAGACCAATCCATCTTCGGAAAAGCTTCTGGACAGCCCCGCATAAATCTGGTATAAAAGATTTCCGCCTTCATGATCTAAGGCATGCTTTTGCCAGTATCCAGAAGGTCATGTTTGGTATTGATTTAGATTTTTGATTTTACGCAACCTCTTGAGAACAAACAACTAATTGGTCACGGGAAGTAGCGCAGTTGGCTAGCGCACTTGAATGGGGTTCAAGAGGTCGTGGGTTCAAATCCCACCTTCCCGACCATTTTTAACTGATGGTTGATTATGAACAATCCTTCTAATGAACGCCGCAAACATTTACGTATTTACCGCAATTTCATTGTGTCTTGTCATGAAAAAGGCAAACCAATTGTTGAGCATAATGTCTCTCAAGTGAATAATGTCAGCAAGGGCGGCTTGAATTTTATCTTAACACATCCTCTAAAACAGGGAGATGTTGTCATGATTGACTTGAAGCCCCCTTTTATTGCTGATCCCGTCCATCTGGAGGGAGTTGTTTTAGAATGTAAAGAGAAAATCCCTGATATGATTTATGAAATCCGGTTACAATTTCAGGAAATTCCCCATCAGATGTTGACGGCACTGGAGAAAATTGAGAGTTACGGTTAACGCTAATGAAGATTAATCTTAGAGGGCTTGGTTATGGATTGTCTTAATATTGGTTTGATCGGTTACGGGGTGGTGGGACAGGGAGTTGTTAAAGCCCTGAAAAGCCGAAGGAAATTCTTGCGTGAAAAATATGAAACGGATTTTTTTATCAAGACTATTTGTGACCGTGATATAGCTAAAAAACCAAATCCTGGTTTAGACCATACGACTTTGACGACTGATTACAATATCATTCTTAATGATCCCGACATCCATGTGGTGGTGGAGTTGATCGGCGGTTTGTCGCCGGCCAAAGAAATCGTCTTGGGTGCTTTAAAGGCCAAAAAACATGTGGTGACGGCCAACAAAGCCTTGATTGCCGAGTGCGGTTTAGAATTGTTTAAGGAAGCCGATGCCAACGGCCGTAGTATTCTTTTTGAATCGTCGGTGGGGGCAGGTGTTCCTATCATCCGTACTATCACGGAAGGCATGGCAGGCAACAAATTTAACGGCGTCTATGGGATCATCAATGGGACCTGCAACTATATCCTGACGGCCATGTCCAAACATAAATTGACCTTTGCTCAGGCGCTTAAGGAAGCCCAGGAAAAAGGGTATGCGGAAAGCAATCCCAGCCTGGACATTAGCGGCATGGATTCGGCTTATAAACTGGCCATTTTGGTCTTTATCACAATGGGCAAATTCGTCAACGTGAAAGACATTTATGTCGAGGGGATCAACCATATCTCCCAGGACGACATTGAATTTGCCAACACTCTTAATCTGGAAATCCGTTTATTGGCCATTGCCAAGAAGACCGGTAATAAATTGGATGTGCGTGTCCATCCCACGATGATTCCCAAGGACCATGGATTGGCGACCGTCAATGGTGTGGATAATGCCATTTTTTTGGATTCAGACCCTTTGGGGGATGTATTTATTGAAGGTCAGGGGGCGGGGCAAATGACCGCTGCCATGGGAGTGGTGGCTGACCTTATTAATTTGGGTATTCGAGTGGACGCCCCTGCGTGTATTTGGGCCTTTAACCCTGCTGATGAAGTGGCGAACCTGTCTTTGCATAAAATCGAGGAGATTGAGACGCGTTTTTATATCCGTTTTATGGTCATCGACAAACCTGGAGTTTTGGCCTCCATCACGACGGTCTTGGGACAGTACAATATTTCAATAGCTTCTGTGAGCCAAAAACAGGAAAACAAAGGATCTACTGTGCCGGTTGTTATCTTGACCCATCAAGCCAATGAGTACCAGGTCAAGGAGGCATTGGAGAAAATCACAGAGTTGGCCGTTGTCAAAGGTAAACCCGTGGCCATACGCATGGAGAAACTTTAATGCGCTGGGTAGGGTTGATTGATTACTATCGGGAATATTTGCCGGTCTCTGCAAAGACCCCGGTGATTACTTTATACGAGGGCAACACACCGCTTATTCCGGCAGAATTTTTAAATAAGATCACCGGCCTGCAAGTTTTTCTAAAGTATGAAGGTTTAAATCCAACAGGTTCTTTTAAAGATCGCGGCATGACCATGGCGATTTCTAAAGCCCTTGAAAAAGGGGCCAAGATTGTCATGTGCGCTTCCACGGGCAATACATCAGCCTCCGCGGCCGCTTATGCCGCCCGCGCGGGAATGAAATGCGTGGTGCTTATTCCTAACGGCAATATTGCCATGGGCAAATTAGCCCAGGCCATGATCCATCAAGCGCAGGTGATTGCCATTGAAGGCAATTTCGACGATGCTCTTAATCTGGTCAAAGAAATCACAGCCCAATATCCCGTGGAATTGGTTAATTCTTTAAATCCGTTTCGCATTGAAGGCCAAAAAACGGCGGCTTTTGAAATTTGTGATTTTTTAGGGGACGCGCCGGAATTTCATGCTATTCCCGTCGGGAATGCCGGCAATATCACCGCTTATTGGAAGGGATACAAAGAATACCGTTCGGTAGGCAAGTCCAAGACTTTACCTAAAATGTTAGGTTTTCAAGCGGCTGGTTCAGCGCCGATCGTCAATGACCGTATTATTGAAAACCCTGAGACAATTGCCACAGCCATTCGTATCGGCAATCCGGCTGGTTGGAAAACGGCAGTAGAGGCCCGCGACCAATCCGACGGTTTGATCAATGCGGTTACGGATGATGAAATTTTGAAGGCCTATCATCTTTTAGCGTCTTTATCAGGCGTGTTTGTGGAGCCGGCATCCGCGGCGTCGGTTGCGGGGATCATCAAATTAGCCAATGCGGGGTATTTTAAAGGCCATCAGACTCAACGTCTGGTGTGCACGGTTACCGGTCATGGCCTCAAAGACCCTAAAACAGCGATGAAAGATTTGGCCGAACCTAAGGTCCTTAAAGCAGATAAAAAAGAAATATTGAAAATTATTGGTTTGTTATAATATGCGCGTCCTAATCACCTGCGGGGCTACATGGATTCCTATCGACGATGTGCGTGTTATCAGTAATGTTTCCAGCGGAGAAATGGGGCATTTGATAGCGCAGGCATTTCAAAGCCATAGGGCATCTGTTACCATTATTGAAGGCCCGGTGACGCATACGCTGATAGATAAGAAAATTAAAATCATTAAATATCGTTTTTTTGATGAGTTGGCCCGTATTCTTAAGAAAGAGCTTCTGAAAAAATACGATATTATTATTCACGCGGCAGCTGTTTCTGATTTTAAAGTCAAGAGGCCTCTCAAAAGTAAAATATCATCTACTAAAGCGTTGACTTTAAATTTAGTCGCAACCCCGAAACTTATTAAGGACATCAAGCGTCTTTGTCCTGATAGTTTTTTAGTAGGATTTAAATTAGAATCAAATTTAAATCCTAAGAATATTTTCAAAACAGTCGAATCGTTATTTAGCTTGGGAGGCTGTGATTTGGTGGTGGCTAACACTTTGACCCAAGGTTATCGCGGGTTTATTGTTAATGCCGACGGTGATATTTTAGCTAAAGCCGCCAATAAAAAGGCCCTGGCCCGAAATTTGGTAAAATCATGCATGCTTCCCCGATGAAATATATTGTCCTGGTCCCGGACGGTTTGGCTGATGAGCCCTTAAAAGAATTAGGAGGCAAAACGCCAATGGAGGCGGCGCGTACTCCTAACATGGATTATCTGGCGCGAAATGGACTTTCCGCTTTGACGCAGACTATCCCTGACGGTATGGCCCCGGGTTCAGATATTGGTAATTTAGCTTTAATGGGCTATGACCCCGCGAAGAATTTTTCAGGCCGCGCTTCTTTGGAAGCGGCCAATTTAGGCATAAAGCTCAAAGATGATGAAGTGGCATTCCGCTGTAATTTGGTCACTGTTAAGGACGGAATAATGGTTGATTACAGCGCAGGGCACATATCATCCGATGAGGCCAAGAATCTTATAGAACATTTAGGGCGAGATCTTGATTGGCCGGATGCGCGTTTTTATCCCGGGAAAAGCTATCGTCATTTAATGGTTTTAAAAACCATTAACGTTTCAAACGCGCTTGCGATTAAAACAACGCCGCCTCATGATATTATGGGTCAACCGGTCCAATCCTATTTACCGGCAGGGCCGCAAAGTGGTAATTTGTTAAAAATCATGGAGGAGTCTAAAAAGATTTTAGGGGCACACCCGATTAACAAAATACGTGAAGGTTCGGGAGAAAATCCGGCCAATATGATTTGGCTATGGGGGCAAGGCGCTTGTCCTCATTTACCTTTATTTAAAGATCGTTACGGGTTAAGCGGGTCGGTTATTTCGGCGGTGGACTTAGTCAATGGCATAGGCCGCTTGGTTGGTTTGGATGTGATTAGTGTTCCGGGGGCCAATGGTTATTATGATACCAATTATAAAGGCAAGGCCCAGTATGCTTTGGACTCTCTGAAAAAGCATGATTTTGTCTATGTGCATGTGGAAGCCACCGACGAAGCAGCTCATAATGGTGATTGGAAGGCAAAGGTCAAGTGTTGCGAGCGTTTTGATAAAGAGGTTGTCGGTCTTGTATCCAAATTTTTTAGAAAACCTAAAGGTGTCAGGATATTAGTTTGTCCTGATCACGCAACTCCGGTGGCTAAACGTACTCATGACCGGGCACCTGTCCCTTTTGTGATGTGGGGAGAAGGTATTCAAGCCCATGGCACATCACAGTTTTCGGAAAAGGCAGCAACGGCTGAAGGGTTAAAGTTTAAAAGCGGCCAAGAAATGATCCAGTTTTTTTTATCAAAATCGATTTTTAAATAGCTTATCATCGGGTGACCGAGGGAGGGGCTCCACAGCGCGCGCAGGCTTTTGCGAGCACGCTGGGGAAACCCGAGGGCAGGACCCGATGATCAGGAGTAGAAGGAGAATCAACAGATGGAAAAAGAAATTATTGTACAAAAATTCGGCGGTTCTTCGGTGGCTAATATTGACCGTATTAAAAATGTGGCCCAACGGGTCGTTGCTTATAAAAATAAGCATACCGATATAGCGGTCGTGGTTTCAGCGCTTGGCGATACGACCGATGAGCTGGAAGCTTTGGCCTTGGGGCTAAGCAAAAATCCGCCGGAGCGTGAAATGGACATGCTTTTATCCACAGGCGAGCAAATTTCTTGCGCGCTTTTAGCGATGGCCATCAAAGAATTAGGATACGACGCTATTTCATTTACCGGAAGCCAGGTGGGTATTAAAACCGATAGGACCCATACCAAGGCGCGCATCATCAAGATTGACGGCAGGCGCATCAATAAGGCTTTTAAAGAGGGCAAAATTGTTATTGTGGCGGGTTATCAGGGAGTGACTGCCAATGATGAGATCACCACTCTTGGCCGCGGCGGTTCGGATTTAACGGCTGTTGCTCTCACGCAGGCTTTGAAGGCCAAGGTCTGTGAAATTTATACTGACGTCGACGGCATTTACACCGCTGATCCCCGCATCGTTAAAGAAGCCCGTAAAATAAAAACTATTACTTTTGAAGAAATGCTGGAAATGGCCTCTTTAGGCGCCCAGGTGATGCAGGCGCGTTCTATCGAGGTGGCCAAACGTTTTAATATTCCGTTACATGTCCGTTCAAGCTTTTCCAAGGAGGAAGGAACTATGATCGTAAAAGAAGATGAAAAAATGGAAAGTATCGCCGTTCGCGGGATCACTTGTAATAAAAACGAAGCCAAAATAACGATTTGTTCCGTGCCGGATAAACCCGGTATCGCGGCTAAAATCTTTGAAGAGATTTCTAAAAAGGGCATTAATGTGGACACTATCGTTCAAAATGTGCCGCATGACAAATTATCCGATATTTCATTTACTGTCCCCAAGGCTGATTTAAGTAAGGCCATCAATGCTACTTCAGCTATTGGAAACAAGATCGGGGCTGGAGAGATTTTAGAAGAAAGGAATATCGCGCGGGTGTCCCTGGTTGGATCAGGCATGCGTTCGCACAGCGGTATCGCGGCTAAAATGTTTAAGACACTGGCGGATAATCAGATCAATATTGAAATGATCTCCACCTCTGAAATTTCTGTCTCTTGTATCATCAGCCAGGGGGTAGCCGATAAAGCGGTGAAGGCCTTGCATAAAACATTTAAGTTGGAGCAAATCTAAGGATAAGTTCATGTCTAAAATAATCATCTACGACACAACGCTTAGGGATGGTTCGCAGACCGAAGGGGTTTCCTATACCGTCAATGATAAAGTTAAAATCGCCCATAAGCTCGATGAATTGGGTGTCCATTACATTGAAGGCGGCTGGCCGGGCTCTAATCCTAAAGACAAAGAATTTTTTGAAATGATGAAGGCCCAAAAACTTAAAAATTCCAAATTAGTGGCTTTTGGTTCCACCCGCAGGGCCAATATCAAGACTGAGGATGACAACAACCTCAAAGATTTGATAGCTAGCCAAACACCAACGGTGACAATTTTTGGTAAAAGCTGGGACCTTCATGTCACTGATGTCATCAGAACGACCCTGGATGAGAATTTAAAGATGGTCCAGGAGTCCGTGGCCTTTTTAAAGAAGAACAAGCGGGAAGTTTTTTATGATGCCGAGCATTTTTTTGACGGCTATAAGAATAATCCCAAGTATGCTTTAAAGTCCATACTGGCCGCGCAAGCGGGCGGCGCTGATTGTATTATTTTATGCGACACCAATGGTGGCGCTTTGCCTGAGGAAATCGTCAAGATCGTCAAGGACGTTAAAAAGAAAATCAAGAAACCTTTAGGGATCCACACCCATAATGATCAAGGCTTGGCCGTGGCAAATTCTTTGGCTGCCATCAATGCCGGTTGCGCGCAAGTGCAGGGGACTTTTAATGGCATGGGTGAGCGCTGCGGCAATGCGGATTTGTGCACGATCATGGGGATCTTATACGCTAAGATGAAGAAAAAATCCATCCCTGACAACAATATCAAAATGCTGATGGACACGTCTTATTACATCAGTGATATCAGTAATTATACCCTGGCCAATAATCAACCTTTTATCGGGCATTCGGCTTTTGCCCATAAAGCAGGGGTGCATATTGATGCCATGCTCAAAAATCCATTGGCTTATGAGCATGTTGAACCGGCGCTGGTGGGCAATCACCGTCGTCTATTAACTTCCGAGTTGGCCGGTAAAATGATGATCATCCTTAAAGCGCAAAAAATGAAGATCGCTTTGGATAAAAATTCCCCTTTGTCCAAGGAAATCATGAAGGAGCTTCAGGAGAAGGAATACCAAGGCTATCAATTTGAAGGGGCGGACGCTTCTTTTGAATTGTTCATGAAGCGCCGTTTGAAGATGTATCAGCCTTTTTACCAATTGGAAGGATTTAAAGTATTTACCGAACGCAAGGCGGATGGTTCTGTTTTAGCCGGGGCCACGGTGAGGCTTAAAGTCGACGGCCATGATGAGATGTCGACTATTGAGGGCCATGGTCCTGTGGAAGTCCTGGATAGGGCCTTGCGTACAGCGTTAAAGAAGTTTTATCCGGCTGTGGCTGAGATGCATTTATCCGACTATAAAGTCCGTGTTCTGGACACGAAAGAAGGCACCGGGGCAAAGGTGCGTGTATTGATCGAGTCCCATGACCAGCATGATAGTTGGACAACGGTCGGTGTTCATGAAAACGTCATTGAGGCCAGTTGGGAAGCACTGGTAGATAGTATTGAGTATAAGTTATTAAAAGATAAGAAGTAATTTGCATCTATTCGGCCATTGTATTTCCCTCGCAGGCACGCTCGCCGCATCCAGCGATGCGGCTTCGCTAGTCACCAGGCTGATTTGCCACCGCAAATATTTATGCAGGTGGACCATGCCAAATCAGCCTTCCACTACCTGCTCGAGAAACACAATGTCCTCATAGATGACACAAGATAATATTGTTTAAAAATTCGTTTCCAAAGACGATAAGATGAATGAGAAAATATGGAACTATCTACAAAATATAATCCTCAGGAAGCACAAGACAGGTGGCTGAAATTTTGGAAGGACAAAAATGTCTTCCATGCCAAAGCCGCCCCTGGTAAAAGGGCATTTACTGTTGTGATCCCGCCGCCAAACGTGACCGGTATTCTGCACATGGGGCATGCGCTTAA
>CAZABZ010000015.1:0-1794 GCA_964483535.1 uncultured Planctomycetales bacterium
CCGGCCAAATTCGCCTGAGAGCTTAACGCGTCCATTTTTTGGGCACGGGTGGTGCGTGGGACCATTTCCATGCTAAAAGCGCTGATTTGATTTTGAGCTAAAGCTTGCACCAATGCCTTTTCATTGAAAGGGTCAAGGAAGCTGATATGAATGGATCCCTTTTTTAAAAGATTGACTTCTTCAATAGGCGGTTTGCGCAGACGCAGGATAATATCAGAAGAAGACAGCAGTGCCTGGCGGTTGTCTGCGATAGAGGCCCCGGCTTTTTTATATTCTTCATCAACAATGCCGATGGAAGCCCCTAAACCTGCTTCTATAATGACCTGGGCGCCTTTTTTGACTAAACGATCCACGGAAGAGGGGATAAAAGCAATCCGTTGTTCTCCTGGATGTGTTTCTTTAGGAATTCCTATAACCATTTATTCTCCTGTTATTGCCCTTTATTACCTTCATTTCGTTGAACGTCATTTTGAAGCCAACAGCCCTGTCTGTCAAGGCCTGAATTAGAGTATTTTTCTTGTTTTCTCCGATGGATTCGGTTAAGATTAATACTCATTTAATTCCAAGAAAGGCAAAAAAATGTTTAAAGATCAAAGCATTTTTCAAATTATCGCCGCCGGCGGGTTTACCATGTATCTTCTTATATTTTGTTCCATTCTATCTGTCGCGGTGATCATTGAACGCATGGTTTACTATAATCGCCGTTCACGGTTTTCCAGGGCCGTTATTTTAGATCAAATCCGTAAAGAATTTGTCGGCAACCATGTTCTTAATGCCATAGGTCTTTGCAAGAATATTGATACGCCCGTGTCCCGGGTGGCCCTGGCAGGCCTGAATTTATATGGCCATGATGAAAAGCTTATCGCTAATGCCATGGAGCGTGAGATTAATGTTGAAACGATCAAATTGGAACGTTTTATCGGTATTGTGGGAAGCATCGGCGGGACCGCGGTGTATATCGGTCTTTTGGGTACGGTCATTGGGATTATGCGGGCCTTTAGTGATATCAGCAAAGCCGGCAGCGGCGGTATGGATGTAGTGACCGTCGGTATCGCGGAAGCTTTGGTGTGCACGGCCGCGGGCCTTTTAGTGGCCATCCCGGCGGTCCTTAGCTATAATTGGTTTACCCGTAAAATTGATAATTTTGTGGTTGATATGGAATTGGCCGCTTCAGAGCTGGTCGATTTAATGTGCGTTAAGAAAAAATGAACGCCGCCTGGATAGTTTAAATGAGGAGACGACAACGAAATTCCAAATTGATCGCGGCAATTAACATCGCTCCTTTTACCGATGTTATTTTGGTGCTGTTGATCGTTTTTATGGTCACAACTCCTTTGATTTATCGGTCCAGCATCAAAATTGCCTTGCCGAGGGTTTCCAATAATCAACAACTTTCGGAAACCAAAGACATCAATGTCAACATCACTGCTAATGGTGAGGTTTTTTTGGAGAATGAAAGATACAATTTAAGGCTGGATGCGGACATCTTTAGATTTAAGCTGAAAAATATCATGAAAACTTATAGTGATCCCTCGATTGTCATCAATGGAGACCGCAATGTGAGATATGATTATGTGGTGCAGGTCATTGACGCGGCTTCCAGGGCAGGGATCAAACATTTGATTTTATCAACGGAGTTAAAGCGTTAGACCAAGAAAAGCCTCCATTAATGAACCGGACCTTTTACATTTCTAATTCTGATTTTGACCAGTTTCTGGCAGTTTTGTCTTCGGGCTATCAGGTTTATGTCCCTGTCCAAAAAGACAAACAGCGTTTTTATAAGAAATTTACTCC
>CAZABZ010000015.1:1894-13590 GCA_964483535.1 uncultured Planctomycetales bacterium
GCTGCCTTGAAACCTGCTTTTGCATGGCTTTGGGGCTTATGCCATATCCCCAGGAGGCGTTTGATATTAATCTTTCGCCCCTTGAAAAGGGATTTCTTGTTGAGAGCCTTTCTCCAAAAGGACAAAGCATCATCGAAAAGAATTTAAGATTTTTCAAGGAAGCCTTGGAAGAGCATTTCAACCAGCGCAAAAGCATGCGCGCCAAAACAGCCGCCCAGGTCATGGAAAATTTAAAAGTCAATGATATTCCAGACCAGGGGCATTTTGAGGGCATTATTGAAAAGAATTTTGAGTCGGAAATCTGGAAGGAAGAGGCCAAAAGGTGTGTGGAGTGCGGTTGCTGCACTATTATCTGCCCGACGTGTCATTGCTTCCTTCTTTATGACCAAAAGAATGAGACATCCATGTCCCGCTTGCGTATTTGGGATTCGTGCATGATCAAGGATTACGCGCAAGTCGCGGGCGGCGGAAACCCAAGGCCTAAACTGTGGATGAGATTACGCAACCGTTTCGAGAAGAAATTTGATTTTTTCCCGAAAGTCGCCAAGGTATATGCCTGTACGGGATGCGGCCGTTGCATTACCGGTTGTCCGGCGAAAATAGATATCCGTAGCGTCCTTCGTAAGTTGGTGAACAGCCATGTATAAAAACCTTTATCGGCCTATCAAAGCAGAGGTGTTGGACGTCATCACTGAAACGCCCAGCATCAAGACTATCCGTTTCCGGCCCCAGGAGCCAATGAGTTTTAAAACCGGACAGTTTTTTGAGATCACAGTCCCTGGAGTAGGTGAGGCGCCCTTTACGCCATCTTCCCGTCCTTCAATACGAGATGTGTTTGAAGTCAGCGTTATGCGCGTAGGCAAATTGACCAGGGCTGTGCATGAGCTCAAGCCGGGTGATGTCATTGGGGTACGCGGCCCCATGGGAAACGGATACCCGCTTGATTCTTTTCGGGGTAAGGAATTATTAGTCATGGGAGGTGGCTGCGGTTTTGCGCCGCTGAGAAGTCTCATGTATTCTCTTTTTGATATGAGCGGCCAATTTAAACAACTTTATTTCCGGGGCGGCTGCAAGAACCCCAGCGAATTTCTTTACCGTCGGGAAATTGAAAGCTGGGGTGAGCGTAAAGACCTTAATATGCAGTTGACGGTCGACAAAGGCGATGAAAATTGGAAAGGGAATGTCGGGTTAGTGCTCAACATTCTTGATAGTGTAAAAATTGATTTCAAGACCGGTATCGTCATTGTTTGCGGTCCTCCGGTCATGATGAAGTTCGGCACCAAAAAATTGCTTGAGATGGGCTTCCAGGAAGAGAACATCTATCTTTCCATGGAAAAGAACATGTCGTGCGGCATCGGTAAATGCGGGCACTGCCGCATTGGCACGTATTATGCCTGCAAAGACGGCCCTGTTTTTACCTATTCAAAAATCAAGAATTTTCCGGAAATCTGGGATTAAATATGAGTACGAGTGAGCAACAGAAGCGTCTTTATATTGACCTTGATATTTGTTCAAGCCAATGTGAAAAATGCACGGTTGAATGCAGCTATTATTATCATCAGCAAAAGCCCGTTAATAATGGCATTATTTCTGTCAAGGAAATGGCCACCTACGCGATTGTCTGCCGTCGCTGTGAAGAGCCGCATTGCGTTAATGCCTGCCCTAAAGAGGCGCTTTCACAGCAGAAAGAGAAGAACAAATTATTAATCCGTCATGATATGCGTTGTGTCAGTTGCAAAAGTTGTTCGCACGCATGCCCTTACGGGACGATTTATCCTGAGCATGTGCCGTACTTAAGCCATCGTTGTGATTTTTGCCTTGATCGCAGGAATGAACCGAATGAGCCGTTGTGTATCAAAACCTGCCCTTATGGCGCTTTAAGCCTGAAGTCGGCGGATGAAGAGCTTGGGGCAGATACATTTTTGGTAGGGGACAACATCATTGTGCATTGTAAGCATTGGGAGTGGGAAAAGGCGTGAGCTATCTTTTTATTTTTCTTGTTTTTGGATTTTTTGTGACGGCCCTTGCAGGTCTCATCGCCAGTTGGGTTGACCGTAAGGTTACGGCAAGGTTGCAGTATCGCGTGGGACCGCCTTTGCTTCAGCCGCTTATCGATCTGGTAAAACTCTCAGGGAAGGAACTGTTAATTCCAGCGACAGCAGCCAGAACGACTTTTCTTGCCGCGCCGGTCATAGGGCTTTCAAGTGTGCTTTTGGTCTCAACGCTTTTATGGATGAATGACCTTAATTTCGGCCAGAGTTTTATCGGCGACCTGATCGCGGTGGTCTATCTGCTTACAATTCCGTCTATCAGTATTATGATGGGCGGTTTTGCCTCGGGCAACCCGTTGGCCAGCCTGGGCTCATCAAGGGAAATGAAATTGATCTTAGGGTATGAACTTCCTTTTGTGTTAGCCGTGATGGTGGTCGTGATCAAATCAGGTTATGCTATCCGGATCGGTGATATTTTGATGTTTCAAGAACAGCATGGTGCTATTATAGGCAATTTATCCGGCTTGTTGGCTTTTTTGGTGGCCGTCTTCTGCATTCAGGCCAAACTTGGTCTCGTGCCGTTTGATATTCCAGAGGCGGAAGCGGAGATTGTCAGCGGGCCTTTGATCGAATATTCCGGGCCGGGACTTGCCATCTATAAACTCATGAAGAACATGCTGCTTTTTGTCCTACCGTTTTTTATCATGGTCCTGTTTTTGGGGGGATGGCAATGGGACGGCATCAATTGTTTTTGGGGACTTTTGAAATACATAGGGGTTGTGGCGTTGATCACAGTTATTCGTAACACTAATCCGCGGCTTCGTATTGATCAGGCCATGCGGTTTTTCTGGGGCACGCTGACGGGGTTGGCCGTAATCGCGGTAGTCCTGGCATTGATGGGGAAATAAAATGGGCATCAAAATGCAAGCGTTGTTGAAATCACCTTGGATTTTTCATATGTCGACGGGTAGTTGTAACAACTGCGACATTGAACTTTTGGATTGTCTGACGCCGCGCTTTGATGTCGAACGTTTCGGGATGCTTTTGGCCGGCAGTATCAGGCATGCGGATGTGTTGATCGTGACCGGTTCCGCGAACCGCAAATGTATCCCTCGAATAAAACAGCTTTATGAACAAATACCTAAGCCTTGTTTTGTGGTGGCGGTCGGTGAATGTTCGCTTTCCAGAGGGATGTTCATTGAAAGTTACAATTGCCCGCTGCCGATTGACAAAATTATTCCGGTAGATGTGTATATTCCGGGCTGTCCTCCTAAGCCTGAGGCGATCATTGCGGGGATCATGAAGCTTTTAAAAAAGGTTGAAAAGCAAACAAAGCAAGAAAAATAGGAAAGTATGACACGCGAAGAAGTATTAAACAACATACGGGAAAAGTTCAAAGGCGATATCAAAGATTTTTCACAACGCTCGCCTAAAAAAGTTTATATCGAAATAAACCCAAGCGCCCTGGTCCCTATAGTAACTTATATTTTCAAAAATTTAGGGGCCCGTTTTAATATTGCCTCTGGCATGGATACCCGTCGTAATTTTGAGATCCTATATCATTTCACGTTTGATTCTCTTGATTTGGTTGTATCGTTACGGGTCGTTTTGCCCAAGGACAAGCCCGAGATTGTTTCGCTGGCACCGGTTTTAGAGGGAGCGAATTGGATCGAAAGAGAGATCACCGAGATGTTAGGGATTAATTTCATCGGCCATCCGGACATGCGCAGGCTCCTTTTGCCGCCGGAATGGCCGGAAGGTGTATATCCTTTGAGGCGTGATTATAAGGAATGGGATAAAAACGCCATTCGAGATCGGGGAGTGTGAACATGGCCAAGACGATTGTGCCTATAGGACCCTATCATCCCTTGCAGGAAGAGCCGGAGTTTTTTACGCTTACGGTGGAGGGTGAGAGGATTGTGGCCATTGATGTCCAAGTGGGATACAACCACCGTGGCATCGAGAAACTTTCCGAGATGAAGACCTTTGACCAGTCGACTTTCGCGGTTGAGCGTATTTGCGGCATTTGTTCGACGAGCCATCCTTTTGCTTACACACAGGCCGTGGAAGATATTTTGTCCGTAGAGGTCCCTCCAAGGGCCAAATTTATCCGTGTGATCATAGCCGAGTCTGAACGGATCCATTCGCATTTGTTGTGGCTGGGCTTAGCCGGTCATTTTTTGGGATACAATACAGTTTTTATGTGGGCTTGGAAACTGCGCGAAGAGATCTTGGATGTGATGGAGATCCTTTCCGGGAACCGCAATAACTATGCGATGTTTAAGCCGGGTGGGGTTAGAAGGGACATTAAGGCAGAAGATATCCCAGGCGTCCTTAAAAAGATCGATTCTATTGTTCCCACGCTTGAGATGCTCAAAAAAGCGGTGATGGATGACCCTGTGCTTCATGCGCGCACAAAAAATGTCGGGGTCTTGAGTCGGGAAGATGCCGTCAACTTTTGCGCGATAGGACCGACGGCCAGGGCCTCGGGCGTGGCGCGTGATGTCAGGAAAGATTCCCCTTACGCGGCCTATGATCAATTCCCGTGGGAGATGATCACGTGCCGGCAAGGTGATGTTTTTGACAAATTAGTCGTGAGGGTTTTGGAGACGTTCGAATCTATCAAAATTGTGAAATATTGCCTTCAAAACCTGCCGGAGGGCTCGATCGATCTTAATATCAAAAATATTCCTCCCGGTGAAGGGATAGGTCGTATTGAAGCCCCCAGGGGAGAGTGTTTCCATTATGTGCGCAGCGACGGCACAAACCGTCCTGCACGGCACAAGGTCAGGGCGCCGACTTTTATGAACCTTCCGACCTATAAGGCCACCATTGTCGGTGAAACAATTTCTGATGCTACTATCATCCTGGCAGGCATTGACCCCTGTTATTGCTGCACTGAAAGGATGGCGGTGCGCGATGTCAAGGGTAAGAAGATGTATAATGGAGAAGACCTTATCCGGTTGTCCCAGGAAAAAACCGAAAGAATAAGAAACAAAATGGGTGTGAAATGAGCTCATTGGGAGTTCTCTTTAAATTCAATTATTTCTCTTTTTTTGTAGGGATTTTTATTGTTTTTTTTACCCTGCTTACCTTGGTTTATTCGTTGGGGGCCATGCGTGGAGGGAAAGGTCTTCGGCGTTATTACTTTTATCTTTTATTGACGGCTTTGGTATCTTTGGGGGCCGTATTTGCCAATCATCTCATCGTCTTTCTGGTTTTTTGGGGTTCTCTGGGACTTCTTTTATATTGTCTCATCGGTTTTGGTTCCAGGGAGAGGACCCCTCAAACAGCCCAGAAGGCCTTGATGATCGTGGTGGGCACAGATGTCCTCATGGTACTAGGCATGGCTATTGTCTGGAAGCTGACCGGTTCCTGGCGTATGGATATGATTCACGTTGCTTTGACAACGCCGACGGCGGTTGTGGCATATCTTTGTTTTGCCGCGGCGGCTTTTGCCAAAGCCGGCGCCATGCCGTTTCACACATGGATCCCTGATACGGCTGAAGATGCCCCGGCATCAGTGACTGCCTTTTTGCCGGCATCCTTGGACAAACTTTTGGGCATCTATTTCCTGGCCCGTGTTTCATTAGACCTTTTTCAGATGAATGCGGGCATGAACACATTTTTGATGGCCATCGGGAGTCTGACCATTGTTTGCGCGGTGATGATGGCCTTGGTCCAGCATGACCTCAAGAGACTTTTGGGTTATCACGCGGTAAGTCAGGTCGGGTACATGGTCCTTGGGATCGGCACCGGCAACCCTATAGGTATTGCCGGAGGCGTGTTTCATATGCTTAACCATGCTATTTATAAATCATGCCTGTTTCTTTCCGCCGGCGCTGTAGAAAAGAAAACCGGAACGACGGACCTGGATAAACTTGGGGGTCTGTCTAAGACAATGCCGGTGATTTATATGGCTTTTTTGATCGCGTCGCTTGCGATTTCCGGGGTCCCGCCATTGAATGGATTTGCTTCAAAATGGATGATTTATCTTGGCATCATTGAAACGGGCAGGCAAGGAAGCCATTGGTGGATTTTATGGCTCATGGCCGCGATGTTCGGAAGCGCTCTGACTTTGGCCAGTTTTATGAAACTCGTGCATGCCGTATTTTTAGGGCAATCTTCTTGGGAGAAGTCTTCATCGAAACACAAAACACCCTTGACTATGGGGTTTCCGATAGTTCTATTAGCGGGCCTTTGCGTTCTCTTCGGAGTTTTTGCCAAACAAATTCCTTTAAGGTTCTTTGTTTACCCCAGTTTAAACCAGAATGTGGTTTTCTCCGGGACATGGAACGCGGGCGTGGCCACTATTTTAATTTTGCTGGGATTATTTATTGGATTTGTGATCTATTTTTTGGGCCGGGCCGGTAAATCGAGGACTACAGCAGCATTTGTCGGAGGAGAAAACCTCAAGCAACATCCTGAGATGAGAATGTCGGGAACCGAGTTTTACAGAACGATCGAGGACATGAGGGGGTTAAAGGGTATTTATGCATTGGCCCAAAAAAAGGTCTTTGATATTTATGAGGTGGGTATTAAGGGCGCGAAGATGCTTTATAAAATTGTGTGTTATTTTCATAACGGCGTCCTGCCGACGTATTTATCTTGGTGTCTTTTGGGAATGCTCGTGCTTTTTTATCTTTTGTTAAAGTAAAACTATGATAGCACTCTATTTTCTTTTGATTTTTATGATCGCGGCTACCATCCTGGCCATTGAACTGGAAGACCTGATTTCTTCCGTAGTGGCGCTCATCGCGGTTGGGTTGGCGCTTTGCGTCACGTTTATTGTGCTTAAAGCCCCGGATGTTGCCATCATGCAGCTGGTGGTGGAAACCCTGGCCTTGCTTGTCCTTATAAAAGCGACATTACGTGCGGATTTGCCGTTCTCTACGTCCGGCAGATGGTTTGTCAATACGTTCATCTACGTTGGTTTTTTCATCACGCTTGTTGTCGTTGCTCTTAAATGCTTCAAAGATCTTCCGCCTTTTGGAAGCCCCTTGATGAAGGCTGTGCCGCTCTTTGAGCAGAACCTGCCTAAGATGGGTGAAACAAATTTAGTTTCGGTGGTTGCCCTGCGATACCGCGTTTTTGATTCTTTTGGGGAAGCCGCCATATTATTCATTGCTGTCCTGGCCATTTTGATTATCATGAGGCCTAAAGGGAAAAAGAAATGACCAAACAAAAACGCGGGATGTCATTGATTGTTCAGACGGCCACGAGGCTAAGCGTGGGCTTTGTTTTATTATACGGGATCAATATTTTTGTTAAGGGGAATGTTTCTTGCGGAGGGGGATTTGTAGGGGGCGTTATCATTGCGCTGACCTTTATCAATATCATGTTGGCTTATGGTAAAAGCGTCAGTTTACAGAAACTGCCTACGCTGGTTTCATTGTTCTTCAGCGCCCGGGGGATACTTTTGCTTTTTAGTCTTGTCCTCTTGTCTTTTGTCGTCGGATATCTGTTTTTAGATATTATTTCCAAAGGGGACCCGTTTAGTCTTTACAATACAGGGATGATATCCTTTAACCCGATAGAAATCGCGTTAAAGGCAGGAACAGGAGTGTTTGCTATTTTTTTCGTCGTCTTGTTATTGCGGTATAAGCGAAAAAATGATGACGGAGGGGCTTTATTATGATGGTCTATGGGCTTTGCCTTATATTTTTTGGACTTGGTCTTTTTTGTGTTTTAAGAAAACGTAATATCATCAAAATAATCATTGGTGTTGTTATTACGCAATATGCCGTTAGTTTATTTTTCGTGTTGATGTCTTATCGGGACATGAGCAATGTGCCCAATCATGCCGAGGTCCCTGTTGACCCTATCCCTCAGGCAGTGGTGATGACTTCTATCGTTGTAGGCCTGGCCTTGGTGGTTGTGCTGATTGCTTTGGCCATGCGGATCTATGAAAAATACGGGACTTTTGATATCACCCAGATCAAGGATTTAAGAGAATGATGTTAGGATCTAATCTACTTTGCCTTTTTATTGTAATTCCCTTTGCCGGGGGATTTTTAATCACCCTGATGGGGGACCGCAACCAGAAATTGGCCCCTTATTTAGCGATGGGTGCGGCCTTAGGCCAGCTTTTGACCGCTGTTGGTTTAGCAGTCGTCACCAACCGTCAGGGCGTTCTGGTCTACTGTACAGGCATTGGAAAATCATTGGTAGGGATTTCTTTGGTGCTTGATGGTCTTTCCGCATTTATGAGCATCATTGTGAGTCTTATGGCATTTTTGATTGCCGTCTATTCCCTGAATTATATTGGGAGGTTCACCTCAACATGGAAATTTTACGCCTTATTTCTTTTTATGGTCGCCGGCATGAATGGCGTCATTATGACCGGTGATATATTTAACCTTTATGTTTTTCTTGAGATAGCCTCTGTGGCCAGTATTGCCTTGATCGCTTTTGGGGTTGAGCGTCATGAATTCGAAGCCGCTTTTAAATATGCGATTATGAACATTGTGGGTTCATGTTTTATGCTGCTTGCCATAGCGCTTCTTTATGGCTTTACTTCCACATTAAACATGGCGCAGATAGCCTATGTTTTTGCGCATTCCGGCAGGACTAATATTGGTATGATGATTAGTGTTTTGTTTATTATGGGATTTGGGCTTAAGGCGGCACTTGTGCCTTTTCATGCCTGGTTGCCTGATGCTCATCCGTCGGCACCAGCGCCGGTTTCAGCCATGCTTTCAGGGGTGCTGATTAAAGCCTTGGGCTTTTATACGATATGCCGCTTTTTTTATAATGTGGTTGGTGTTGGGCCGGATATTTTAAATGTCTTTATGCTTTTGGGTGTTATATCTATGGTCATAGGAGTGCTCCTGGCCATTGGGCAGTGGGACATCAAGCGGCTTTTGGCTTGCTCGTCGATCAGCCAGATGGGTTATATTTTTTTAGGGATAGGTCTTGGCACGCCCTTGGGAATTCTAGGAGCAATTTTTCATGTTTTCAACCATTCAATAGGCAAGTCGCTTTTATTTTTAAATGCAGGGGCCGTGGAATATGCGACAGGCACGCGCGATCTTAAGAAGCTTGGTGGGCTGGGCCACAAAATGCCGGTAACAAGTGTGACTCAATTTATTGGCGCGATGTCCGTGTCAGGGGTCCCGCCATTTGGCGGATTCTGGAGCAAACTTCTCATCATTATCGCCGCGGTCCAAGCCGGCAGGATCGGTTATGCCGCCTGGGCAGTGGTGGCCAGTTTACTCACATTAGGCGCGCTGATGAAGGTGGTCCGTTACGGGTTTAGCGGGCCTTTGAGGCCAGAATTTGCTCACATCAGGGAAGTGCCGATATTTATGCGTCTATCTATGGAAGTGTTAGCGTTGGGCTGTGTGTTAGGAGGGATGTTTCTTATTCCCGGGATTAGGGAGTTGTTCTTAAATCCGGCTGTGAACGTGATTCTTCATGGGAATAACTACATGCATTTAGTTTTAAAGCATTTTGTCTAAAAATGAAAAAAATTATTTTATTTATAATTAGTCTTTTAACTTGGGCCTGTTTAGATTGGCCGCTTAACCCGTTTCATTTTGTGATTGGGGCCATTGCTTCCATTGTTGTTGTATACGTCGTTGGAGACCTTTGTCTGGCACATCCAGAGGTTTGGAAGCAACCCAAAAGATATTTCTATTATTTTTATTTGTATTTGCCTGCGGTGGTATGGGAAATGACCAAAGCAAACATTGATGCGGCTTGGCGTATTTTACATCCGGGGCTTCCTCTGCTGCCTGGGATTGTAAAAGTCAAAACAACTTTA
Source organism: uncultured Planctomycetales bacterium (assembly GCA_964483535.1). Classification (GTDB taxonomy): domain Bacteria; phylum Omnitrophota; class Gorgyraeia; order Zapsychrales; family Fredricksoniimonadaceae; genus JABDGZ01. The sequence continues at coordinate 11,651 of CAZABZ010000015.1, forward strand.
AAGAACGACATTGCTTTAACGGCTTTAGCCAACTCGATTTCGTATATGCCCGGAGCACTGGTTGTCGACATTGACCAACACAACGGATTTTTGTATGTCCACTGGAACAATGTAAGGGCGACCGATGTCCAAACAACAACAAAGATCCTCGTTAAACGGTTTGAGAAAATTTTATCAAAGGTTTTTTATTAGGGGTTAATAATGAAATTTCTTCGCTGGATTTTGGGGATATTCATTTTGGCAGTCATTATAGCGGAAATCATTTTCCGTCCGATGCCAGCCGTTCTTCCTTCACAGTTGCCCTATACAGAATTTGTCAGCCGCGCTTTTTATATTATATTTTTGGCCGCCACGATGTGTCTGTTCAGGATCATTATGGGGCCAAGCACTGCGGACAGGGTAGCCGCTGTTTATATTTTAGGGACTATGATGGTGGGTATTTGTGCCTTGTTAGCATTAAGCACAGGGCATTCCTGGTATATTGATATTGGTATTGCCTGGGCCTTGCAGGCTTTTATTTGCATCCTGGCGCTGTCTAAAAATTTGGAAGGAAAAGGTATTGATGATTAATATATTGGGATTAATTTTTATCAGCATTGGACTCTTCTTTGATATTATCGGCTGCCTGGGGCTTGTCCGTTTGCCGGATGTTTATAACCGTCTGCAAGCAGCGATCAAATGTGTCACTATAGGGACAAGCAACATTCTTTTAGGAGTGCTGTTGATAGAGGGGTTAAACTCTATCGGCATGAAAATTTTGGTTTGTACGGCTTTTTTGATTTTCACGGCACCGGTTGCGGCGCACGCGCTTTTACGGAGCGCGCACCGTTGCGGAGTGAAATTATGGTCAGGAAGCATTGTGGACCAATATCAGTCTGATAACCAGGATACGAAAAAGTAAAAATGATCCCATTTCCTAAATTACGGGAACTCAAGGAAGCCATCAAAGCGCTCATTGTCGGGCCTTATACTTCCAAATTCCCTAAAGAAGAGCATAAGCCCCATCCAAATTTCCGTGGACAACCGAAGTTTAACGCTCAAAAATGTATCGGTTGTCTGGCTTGCGAGGAAGTTTGTCCTGTAGCGGCCATTGCCCATAAGGACAAGATCGAGGGCCAGAAAATCCCCAAACGTCTGATGATTCATTACACCGACACCTGTATTTTTTGCGGCCAGTGCGAGGCGGCGTGCATAGCCGATCATCTGGGCATTAAGCTGTCTAATGACTGGGAGCTTTCCTTTTTTGACCGCAAGAGAGCTTATGAGATGATTGAAAAGGAGATACAGCTTTGTGAGGTATGCGGCAAAATGGTGGCCTGCAAAGACCATCTAAAGTGGATCGCCGCAAAAATAGGGGAATTAAGTTACTCGAATCCCACGCTCTTCCTGTCTCGCTTGCAAGACCTTGAGCTCATCGATAAGAATTTGATAAGTGCCTACAAAGACCAGGGCCGTTCGGACCGTACGAAGATCCTGTGCGCGTCATGCCGCCGGTCGACAACTTTAACAACGAAATAGTAAAATAATCCTGTCATTGTGAGGAGCGAAGCGACGAAGCAATCTCTAAAAGAACTATTGAAAGGCAAGGTGGTGATCGTTGGCATTGGCCATCCCTTGCGTGGGGATGATGCCTTGGGGCCATGTTTGGTCAAGCGGCTTGAGGGGCACCTTGACGCTCTTTGTATTGATGCCGGAAGCGCGCCGGAAAATTATCTTGGAAAAATCATCAAGGCTTCACCGGATGTGGTCCTTTTTATTGACGCAGTTGACTTTAACAAAGAGCCCGGTTATTATGAAATCTTAGGGCAGGAAGAGATCTTAAAGACCGGTTTTACGACCCATGATCTTTCGCCGAGGATGTTGATTGAATATTTGAATGGAGAGACCAAGGCACGGATATATTTGTTGGGCGTTCAGCCGAAGGACTTGGGGATGGGCCA
>CAZABZ010000016.1:0-13563 GCA_964483535.1 uncultured Planctomycetales bacterium
CTGAAGTTTTTGCCCTGCTGATTGAAAAAGCTAAAATACTTAAGCCTAAGCTGGCGGTTAAAAAAACAGTTAAGAAGGCGTAATCGTAAAAGTAAGTAATAGGCACTACTTGCGATAAAAGAAAGTAGTGCCTATTACTACTTTTGGGATCTCATGGCCGTAAGATCAAGGCAGAATGACAGTTCCCCCAACATCCCCAGATCCTCTTTTAGGTACTCAAAATTTTAGCCCTAGTCCTGACGTTGCAGGTTCTTTTCAGCGTCCTTATAAGAAAAAACTTATTCTTGTCCTTCCAGCGACGGACCATCCGTTTTTGAGGGTTGCGATTTATTTATTTTTACGTACTCCCCCGGGGACATTTTCGCTTTTTATCATTCCTGCATTGACGCCTCCGGAATATCGCGTAACCATTATTAATCAAAAACTGTTCTGGAGTGATCGGGATTTTGTAGGAGGGGCGCTGGTGGGCATTTCTTGTGCTACGGTCAATGCCGTCAGCAGTTATCGCATCGCGGATCGCTTTCGTAAGGCTGGGGCCAAGGTTGTGATGGGGGGAGTTCACGTGAGCCATCTTCCGCAAGAGGCTCTCAGGCATTGCGACGCAGTCGTCATCGGCGAGGCCGAGTCCGTCTGGCCCCAGGTCGTGCGCGACTATGAAAAAGGGGATTTAAAAAAGACCTATGAGGGCAAGCCCCTTGAGGATTATTTTTCTTCGTGTTTTGATTATTTCATGAAACTTGATCCGAAGGTTTTTTATCATACGGGGATCATTCTTAGTCGCGGCTGCAAGTATCACTGTGAATTTTGCGCCCCGATGTTTGGCAATCTTCGATTTGTTAAAATGGATCAGGCGATAGCACTCATCGAACGGGTTGTCCGGGCCCTATCGCGACCTTTTGGGATCAAACCAAACCTTCTGTTTCGGGACGACAATATTTTTTCTAATCCCGATTACGCCAAGGAACTTTTTCAAAAATTGATTCCATTAAACATCCGGTGGGCAGGCAACAGTTCCCTGGATATCGCTTTTGATGATGAGGCGCTGCAACTCGCCCAAGCGAGCGGTTGCTATTCACTCTTTGTGGGATTTGAAACGATTAATCCTCTACGGTTTGCTAAAACATCCGTTGGAGGTATGCGCACACCCAACGATTATCTGAAGGCCATTCGAAAATTAAAATCGCACGGAATCAAGGTGACCGGAAGTTTTGTCCTGGGGTTTGATGAGGACACGCCACAAGATTATCTACGCCTGATAGGGTTCTGGATGAGCGCCGGTTTTTATATCGTTTCATTGACGATGCTGACACCTTTTCCCGGGACACTAATTTTTAAGAAGCTAGAGGCTCAAAAGAGGATTTTAACTTATGATTGGCGCAAATATGATTCTTTGCATCACGTGGTCTTTCAGCCAAAGAACATGTCCCCGCGGGCACTGCAACTGTGGTTTGTCATCATGCGTCTGGCCGGGATTGCGACGTCTCAGCTTTTTCTTTTTACGGCGGGGCTTCTTATGCTATCTTTCTTACTCCCACAACTGTTGTTGGCCGTACTGCGCTGGTGGGTTGTTTTAAAATCCTAGTTCTTTCTCCAATTGCTTTTTTACTATGAGGATGATATTCTAAATCGTGCATAAGGAATACACCATAGAAGTCCCTCTTTATTCAAGGCCTGTTAAAGATTTGGCCAAGATTAATTCTTCGGAGGATATCAGCATCATTGTTTATGGAGGCATTCCCAATTCGCCGCTTAACGGTGGCCGGATGAATTTTGCACTCGATGGACTATTTTTGTGGAACAGTTTTTTTCATTTGCGATCCAGTCAGCTTGAACGTGTCACGGCGAAATTCTATGAAACAGTATCTGAAATCAACAGGCACGGGATGTCTTTTTGCGTTACCTGTACTAATATCTTTGTGAGTGAAAAGGAATTGAATGAGGCGAATTTATATCCGATCCAATGGCTGGTTGAGTCATCACAAAAGCATGGCATCAAAAACGGTGTTATCCTTAATAACGCGCTTCTGGAAGAACATCTCCGCCGGAAATACGGGGATAAGCTGATTTACATTAGTTCTTGTACAAAGTACGCGTTACCGCACAAGATGCTGGCGCCCAGTGATACCATATCGATGTATAAGGAGGATTGTGACAAGTATGATTTTGTCGTGTTGACACCGCAGGATTCACGGCGTGAACAGGCTATAAAAAAGATGGCGTCGGAACATAAAAATAGGATCATTGCGATCGCCAATTCGTATTGTTCGAATGGGTGCAACACGTATTATCATTATGCGTACACAAGCAGGCAGAATAAAATATCACTTCTTCGCGTGCTTCCGGACAGGGATGTGATAGTGGCATTGATTAAGTTTCTCCCGTGCTTGTTGAAGTGCTCGGTATTTTGGCATGTTTTTTTTCCGGTGGAAGTCGAAAAGATCGCCACGAGGCAGTTAAATGCAGGGATTGTTAATTTTAAGTTAGGCAGAGGTTTTGGGGTTGAAAAACTTGAGAAATTAGTTATATTGATTCTGAAATTCAAAAGACTTTCGATGGAAACGGCGGTTTTTTAAAATAAAATATGCAGTGGGATTTTCAAGATATTGATAATCAGGCAAGGACCCAGGCCCAGGCCATCAACAGCCCGCAGGCATTGGAAGCTTTTCGCCTTCAATATTTGGGCAAGAAAGGGCTCGTCGCCGCTATTTTTGCTTCCCTGGGCGCGGCTGAGCCGGGTTTAAAAGCCGCCATAGGCAAAGGGGCCAATGATCTTAGGGCCCTGGTTGAGAATTTGATCGCAACAAAGTCCGCAGAGCTCAATTCCGTAGAAGTCCAGGAAGAACGCATCGATATTTCTTTACCAGGCGCCGGCGAGGCTTTAGGGCATACGCATATTTTGACCCAAACCATGCAAGAGATCATTTCGATCTTTGAGCAGATGGGTTTTGTGACGATCGAAACGCCCGAGATAGAAACTGAATTTCATAATTTCACAGGATTAAATATCCCCATCGACCATCCTTCCAGGGACGCATTCGATACTTTTTATTTAGATGCCGAAGACCTCTCAGCCAAGGGGCGCCGTCTTTTGTTGCGCAGTCACACTTCCGGCGGACAGGTGAGGATCATGAAACAGCATAAGCCTCCCATGGCAGTGATCGTGCCGGGACGTGTGTACCGGCCCGACGCGGTGGATGCCAGCCATTCGTTTATGTTTCATCAGGTGGAAGGCCTTCTGGTGGATGAAAAGGTCCAATTTTCAGAGCTTAAAGGTTTGTTGACGGAATTTTGCAGGCGGTTCTTCGGTCCCAAGGTCATCATGCGTTTTCGCCCGCATTTTTTCCCTTTTACCGAACCGTCGGCGGAAGTGGATATCAACGCGCAGGTCCTTGGGATCCAGCGTAAAAAATGGCTTGAGATTTTAGGATGCGGCATGGTCAACCCCAAAGTGTTTGAAGTGGTTGGATATCCCAAGGGTAAGTATAAAGGCCTTGCTTTCGGCATGGGGGTGGAGCGCATGGCCATGCTTAAATACGGCATTAATGACATACGTTTGTTTTACGAAAATGACGTGCGGTTTTTGAAGCAGTTTTAAAACATATGAAACTATCCCTGAATTGGCTAAAAGATTATATTGACCCTAAGTTATCGACAGAAGCGCTCGTCGAGCGGCTGACCATGGCCGGCCTTGAGGTGGAGGGCCTTGAAGCTGTCGCCGGGGATACGGTGCTGGAAATCGAGGTCACTCCTAACCGTCCGGATTGTTTGAGCATTTTAGGACTGGCCCGGGAAATCGGCGCTATCACGGGCAAGACGGTCAAAAATCCCAGTATCAAAAAATTTAAAATAGCCCCCATGAAGAATTTTATTCATATTGAAAATAAAAAAGATTGTGCCTGCTATATCGGCACCTTGATTCGTGATGCGCATATCAAGGATGCTCCCTCAAAGATGAAAACGTTCCTGGCTTCTCTGGGGCTTCATGCGGTCAATAACGCGGTGGATACGACCAATTTTATTATGATGGAAATGGGCCAGCCCTTGCACGCTTTTGATTACGACAAATTAGCCGGAGGCAAAATCGTGATACGCAGGGCCAGGGCAGGGGAAAGCATTGTAACGCTTGACGGGATTGAACGAAAACTGGACCCTTCCATTTTAGTGATTGCGGACGCCCAAAAGCCTGTGGCCATTGCCGGTATTATGGGAGGCAGGGACACACAGATAACCTTGGACACTAAAAATATTTTATTGGAGAGCGCGCATTTCGATATGGGGCTTATCCGACGAGGTTCACGTGCCCTGGGGCTGAGGAGCGACTCTTCCTACCGTTTTGAGCGGAATGTCAATGTTGAGGGAGTTTTAATCGGGGCCAATCGCGCGACCGATGTATTGTTGCAATTAACGGGCGGGCATTTGTCCGGGCGAGGGGAGATCTCATCTAAAGCCAGCAGGGCGGCCACCAAGATAAAAGTCAAAATTGCTGATATAGAATCTTTGCTGGGGGCAGAAGTCTCTTCTCTAAGAGTTAAATCATGGCTGGAGAGATTAGGATTTAAGGTGACGGCCAAGGCAGGGGCTGTGACGGTACTTGTCCCGTCTCATCGCGCGGATATTGGGCAAGACGTGGATGTGATCGAAGAAATCGCCCGCATGATAGGTTTTGACCGACTGCCTTCCCAATTACCAACGATCAAAACGATCAATATACCCGTCGACAAAAAATTACGTGAAATTAAGAATCAGGTCCGTCGGGCATTAACGGCCGGGGGCATTGACGAGATCATTACCCTTTCCATGATCAATACTAAGGCGTTGATAAAAAGCAATATGGCAGGAATACCGGCAGTACGGATTTTCAATCCCCTTAATCAGGACCAGGAATTGATGCGTCCGGCCATGCTGCCATCCTTCCTGCAGGTGGCGTTGACGAATATGAACCGCGGGGGGAAAGATTTGCGTTTCTTTGAAATCGGAAAAACCTATCTTAAAGATAAATTAGATTCCCGCTTTCGCGGGAATGACAATTCCTATGGGATCAAGGAAAAAGAGACGGTGGCTATTTTATTGACCGGCCGTCGTCTTCGTGACTGGCGTTCGCCTAAAAAAGAAGGCATTGAATTTTTTGATTTAAAAGGTGTTTTAGAGCGTATTTTTCAAACCATCGGTATCGACGCCGCCTATGAAGGGGGCAACATGCCGGTTTTCGATCCAGCCTGTGCCGCGTCCATCATCGTTGGCGGGCAACAAATTGGCGTATTTGGGAAAATTGAGCGGAAAATTTTAAATAATTGGGACATTAAAAACCAGGATATTTATTTCGGCGAGTTTCACTTGGATGAGATATTGTCTCTCCCCAATAGGTTGGTGAAATACCAGCCTATTTCGGAATTTCCGGCCATTGTGAGGGATGTTTCTTTGGCCGTTAAAAAAGAAATTTCGTATAAAGAAATTGAAGGGATTTGCTTGCGGCAGGGTGGGGACATTTTAAGGTCCGTGCATTTTATTGAACAGTATTTAGGTGATAAAATCCAATCCGGCTACAAAGGCCTTGTATTTTCCTGCCACTATCAATCCAATGACAGGACCTTGCGCGAGGATGAAGTGTCTGCCGTTCATGAGCGCATCCTGCAGGCCCTTACTCAAGATTTGAGCGCTATCCGTCGGTAAAGAAATTCGTGCTTGCCGTTACTTTTTAGTGATATAATAAATTTAACCCTGCGCTGTTCGATAGGATCTCGGATGTATTGAACCACAAAACAATACACCGGGAGCCGGTAACCTGTTGGCGCGCCTTTGGCGGCCTCACACTGGCACCCACTTGAGAATGATGGTTCTCACTTACACCAGATTCAACGGCAGAGGCGGGGCTTTTATAGTTGTTCACCAGAGGGGGCCTTGACAATTTCTTCGGGAGGCATGTAAAATATAAAAAAGAATTTTTAAAACCTTAAAAGGAGAAACAAGAGATGAGAAAAGGAATATTATCATTACTGGGGATAGCGCTACTGGTTTGTTTTATAGCATTCAACGGGTCCGCCCAAGGCGTCCCAGAGTCTAAAAGCGGGAACAACTTAAATCAACCGGAGCAAGTAAAGACCATTTTTTCTTTTAAAAATGAAATTGGCTTAACAGATAGCCAGGAGCTTAAATTAAAGGCTTTGCTTTATGATGAGCAAACCCAGGCAGATGTTAATAATAGTGCGTTAAAGATTTTGGGGGTAGAGCTTAATAAGATGATTGACGAGAAAGCTGATATGAAGGTCATTAAAAGTAAATTAGAAGAGATCTCAAAAATTCAAGTAGAAGTATCATGTCGTAATATAGAAGATACCAGAAAAGTGGGGATGATCCTTTCCCCCGACCAGCTTTCAAAATGGAAAGATATCCAGAAAAAATTCGCCTCTCAACCTAAAACGTAACGTTTTTTTGTCTCCATCGCGAGGCGAAGCTTTTTGGCTTTTTTCATGTCCACTAATTTATTTTTTCCCGATGAAAAAGTCATCCCCGTTGGTAGGCGGGCCGCGGACTCTCCCTTAAGTGCCCGTATGCGCCCCTGTTGCTTGGAAGAAGTTGTGGGGCAAAAGCATATTTTAGGCGAGGGCAAATTGCTCACCCGCGCCATTACAGCGGACAGGATTTCATCGCTTATCCTCTATGGCCCGCCGGGTAGCGGCAAAACCACCCTGGCTTTGTGCATCAGTCAAAAGACCCAATCGCATTTTGAACGGATCAACGCGGTGGCGTCCTCCGTTGAAGAGATGCGTAAAATCATTGCCGCAGCTCAAAACCGCAGGGCCACCTCGGGACGCAAGACCATCCTTTTTATTGATGAAATCCATCGATTCAATAAAGCCCAACAGGATGTTTTGATGCCGGACATTGAAGAGGGTAATATTATTTTAATCGGGGCCACTGCCGTTAATCCTTTTTTTGCTTTGGTTGCTCCGTTATTATCACGTTCTTTGATCTTTGAACTGCACTCCCTGTCCCCTGACGAGATTAAGGTCTTACTGCGCCGTGCGCTTACGGACAAGGAGCGTGGCTTAGGCGCTTTGCCCATCACCATAGAGACACAAGCGCTGGATTTTTTATCCACTATCAGCGACGGGGATGGCCGTAAGGCCCTCAATGCCCTGGAAGTGGCGGTTTTGACAACCCCGAAGCTCAAAGACGGAAGCATCCACATTACAAGCGCCATCGCGGCAGAATCCATACAGAAAAAACAGGTGAATTATGACGGGGACGGCGATGCCCATTATGACACTTCCTCAGCTTTTATTAAATCCATGCGCGGTTCTGACGCGGACGCCGCCCTTTACTGGATGGCCAAGATGATTTACGCGGGGGAAGACCCGCGATTTATCGCCCGACGCATTGTGATTTGCGCGGCGGAAGATGTGGGCAATGCTGATCCTCAAGCGTTGATCCTGGCGAATGCCGCTTTTCAAGCCGCGGAATTTATCGGGTTGCCGGAGGCGCGCATTATCCTGGCCCAGGCCGCGGTGTATGTCGCTTGCGCGCCTAAATCCAACGCGGTTTATTTAGCTATTGATAGCGCATTAGCAGATGTCAAAGAACAGCGTACTCAGGGCGTTCCTGTCCATCTCAAAGACAGTCATTACAAAGGGGCGGCCCAATTAGGCCACGGGTCAGGGTATAAATACGCGCATGATTATCCGCAACACTATGTAGATCAAAAATATATGCCGCATGAGGCCCTCTATTATCAACCCACGATGCAGGGCTATGAGGCCAAGATCAAAGAGAGAATAGACAAATTAAAGAAAAAATGATAATATAACCAACACATGAAGGATAAAGGCTCTTTAAGGAAGCATTATCTGAAACTCCTTAAAGAACAGGACAAAGAAGAATGTTTGCGCAAAAGTCGTTTGATTGCAGAGCAATTTTGGGAATTGCCGGCCATTCATAAGGCGCAGAGCATTCTGTTTTATGCATCCATGCCAAGTGAGGTGGATACCTTGGCGATGATTGAAAAGGCAATTTTTTCGGGGAAACGGGTAGCTTTACCCATTGTTGAACAAAATCAAAGGAAGTTGATCCCTACATTAATTTCGTCTATGGAAGAGGTACATAAGAGCAACAGATACGGTTTTGCCGAGCCTTATTTTGATCCTGACAAAGCGCTCGCTTTAAAGGATCTTGACGCGGTGGTTGTTCCGGGTCTGGCTTTTGACAGGCACCATCATCGCCTGGGCCGGGGAGCCGGTTATTATGACCGTTTTTTGAGCACACTTCCGAAGCACGTGATTACTGTTGGTCTTGCCTTTGATTTTCAACTCACCGAAAGCCTTCCCACTGAGGCGCACGATATGCGTCTGCAGCAAATCATCGCAGGGTAAATATAATCGAAGGAGTCGCCATGGAAAGTAATACACTCGGCCAGGTATTTATTTTTATTTTTACTGGCATTGTTTGCGTCATCGTTGGTTTTTTTCTCAACCGCATGTTAGGTCGCCGCAGCGTGGACCAGGCCCATAAAGATGCCGGCGGGATACGGGATTTAGCCCAACGCGAAGCAGAAACAACACGCAAGGAAGCCCAGCTGCAGGCCAAAGACCTGCTGTTGAAAATGCGTCAGGATTTCGAGAAGGAAACCAAGGACCGACGTGATGAGTTAAGCAGCATGGAAAAACGCGTTTTACAGCGTGAAGAAAATCTGGACAAACGCGTTGATCTATTAGAGAAAAAGGAAAAAGACATATCTACGCGTCTGGAGGTATTGAACCGGGGCGAGGCGAATATTAAACAAAAAGATGAAGAGCTGACCCGTGTCCTGGCCCAGGAAAAAGAGCGTCTGCACACCATTGCCAACCTGTCCGCGGAAGAGGCCAAACAAATCCTTTTACGCCGTCTTGAGGAAGAATTGCTTAACGAAAAAGCCGTGCGCCTGCGCCATATGAATGAAGAGATCAAAGAAACGGCGGACAAAAAAGCGCGCGAGGTCATCAGCACCGCTATCCAGCGCTGTGCCTCAGACCATACCGCTCAGACCACCATTTCCGTGGTACCATTGCCTTCTGATGAAATGAAAGGCCGCATCATCGGCCGTGAGGGGCGCAACATACGCACCCTGGAACAGGCCACCGGGGTTGATATCATTATCGACGACACACCGGAAGCCGTGACCATTTCAGGTTTTGACATGGCGCGCCGTGAGGTCGCCCGTATGGCCTTGGAACAGCTTATTGTCGACGGCCGTATCCATCCCGGGCGCATAGAGGAGGTTGTGGAAAAGGCCAAAGCGGAACTTGAGAAGAAAATGAAAGAAGACGGTGAGCACGCGGCCATTGAATTAGGCATTCATGGCATGCACCCGGAACTTATTAAATTAGTGGGACGCCTGCGCTATCGCACCTCCTTCGGGCAAAACGGTTTAAACCATTCCATCGAGGTGGCCAAACTCATGGGCATTATGGCCTACCAATTAGGGGTCGATGTCAAAATTGCCAAACGCGCCGGATTATTGCATGATATTGGCAAGGTTGTTTCGTCCGACGTGGAAGAAGGCACGCACGCCATCGTGGGGGCCCGCCTTTCGCGTAAATACGGCGAGTGTGAAGAAGTGGCGTACGCGGTGGAAAGCCATCACGGTGAAGCGGAGATGAACACGATCTACGGGATTTTGGTTTCTGCGGCGGATGCCATCAGCGCGGCACGCCCGGGAGCGCGCGCGGAGAGCATGGAAACATATATTAAACGCCTTGAGAATTTGGAGAAAATTTCTAATTCGTTTAAGGGCGTTGAAAAGTCCTATGCCTTGCAGGCGGGCCGCGAGATCAGGGTGGTGGTCATGCCCGAGAAGGTCAATGACGATGAAGCCGTGATCATGGCGCGGGACATACGCAAAAAAATCGAAGAAGAGATGGAATACCCGGGGCATATCAAGGTCATGGTGGTGCGGGAGATTCGCGCCATCGAGTATGCAAAATAGCATGTAATAGCCGTTACCTAACGGGAAGAAAGCAGAAAATGAACATACTATGCATTGGTGATATTGTCGGCCGTCCGGGACGGGAAGCGGTGGCTTACGCCTTACCGAAAATAAAAAAAGATCACTCTATTGATTTTGTGATTGCCAATGCTGAAAATGCCTCCGGCGGGGCCGGCCTTATTCCTAAAAACGCGGATGAAATTCTTAGTTTTGGGGTGGATGTGATGACTATGGGTGACCATGTTTGGGACAAGTCGGAAATTTTGCCGTATTTGCAGGAGCATCAGCAGAAAATTTTGCGTCCGGCTAATTTTCCTGAGGGCGTCCCGGGTGTCGGCTGGACGATCGCAACGGCATCTAATGGGATAAAGGTGGGCGTAATAAATATTTTGGGACGCACCTTTATGCGGTATAATGTTCTTTGTCCGTTTTTGGCGCTCGAGGCCATTGCCGCTAAAATCAAGGAGCAAACCCCGGTGATCATCGTGGATATGCACGCGGAGGCCACCAGCGAAAAGATGGCGCTGGGCCATTTTGCCGACGGAAAAGTCTCGCTGGTATTCGGCACGCACACGCATATACAAACAGCTGACGAGAAAATTTTGCCCCAAGGAACGGCGTATATCACGGATGTAGGCATGAGCGGCCCGTATGATTCAGTGATCGGTCAGGACAAGACAAAGATCATTACTCGTTTTTTGACCGGCATGCCTCATAAATTTGAGGTGGCTAAAGCGGCTGGGACACTCCACGGTGTCGTCGTCAAGGTGGATCCTAAGACCGGTAAAGCAGAAGGCATCACTCGTCTGCAAATAGCAGAACCAGGAGGATGATATGGCTTGGGAAGGAATGGACCGCAGGCAGTTTCCCAGAGTAATGTATCCGTGCATGGTTAAAGTTATTTCGCTCGGCGGACCTCAAGAGCATATTTTGGCGCATACGGAAAATATCGGGCAGGGCGGACTTTGCGTTACCCTTAAGAATGAAATTAAATTATTTACTCCCGTTGAGATGGAAGTAGATCTTTTAGGCATTGATGAACATATACACCCTAAAGGCAGGGTGGTTTGGAATGTGCGGCGTAAATCCATTGAAAAGATCAAGCCGATGTTTCATGATATCGGAATTGAATTCACGGAAATTTCCAAACACGACCAGGGTTGTTTGCGAGAAACCCTTCAACTGTTAATTAAAAAAGGTACCCCGCTTTCAAAGCCGTATATTTAACCATGTTTGACAATAATCAAGGAAAAAATTGATGGTCCGAGTCCGTTTTGCTCCATCCCCCACAGGATTTTTGCATATTGGGAGTGCCCGTACAGCTCTCTTTAACTGGATGTACGCCAAAGCCCAGGGTGGGCAATTCATCCTGCGTATTGAAGACACCGATAAAGTCCGCTCAAAGCCTGAATACCTTGAAGAAATTCTCGATAGCATGAAGTGGCTGGGCCTGACCTGGGATGAATTTTATAAACAAAGCGACCGATTTGAGTTATACCGGCAGTATGCGGACAAGCTTCTTAGCGAAGGCAAGGCCTACAAGGACGGCGAGGCTGTTATCCTGAAGGTCCTTGAGAAGTCCATCAAAATTTACGATCTGATACGCGGGGAGATCGTCGTTGACAGCAAAGAAATTAAGGACCAGGTGCTCATGAAGTCCGACGGGTCACCCACGTATAGTTTTGCCTGTGTTATCGACGATGCGTTGATGGAAATTTCCTGTGTCATCCGAGGAGAAGACCACATTTCCAATACTCCCAAGCAGATCCTTATTTATGAAGCGCTGGGTTTCAAACCGCCTAAATTCGCGCACCTGCCGTTGATATTAGACCCTGAGGGCGGGCGTATGTCCAAGCGGGCCGGGGCCACCGCAGTAACAGAATACCGCACCCAAGGCTATTTATCTCAAGCCATCGTCAATTACTTGATGCTTTTAGGCTGGTCGCCTGGTAATAATCAGGAGAAGGTATCGATGACATCCGCGCTTAAAACATTTTCTATCAAGAAAATCAATAAAGCAGGGGCCGCTTTTTCTTTAGAAAAACTTCAATGGCTTAACAGCCAATATATTAAAGAAATGGACACAGCCCAATTAGCAGATGCTTTAAGGCCGCTGGTGGTTGCAAAATATCCCGAAGCACTTATTCAGGAAAAAGATCTTGAGCATATGGCACAATTGTATAAGGGGCGGATGAATACACTTTTGGATTTTTTAGACTGGACAGATTTTATATTCAATGATCAGGTCCATTTTGAAGGAGAGGTCAAAGCCAAACATCTCTCTCGAGATATGCGGCAAGAATTCAATTTATTAGCAGAACATTTAAGCGCGATCAGTGATTTTAATGTTAAAGCCGCGGAAGAAACTTTTCGCGGGGTGGTGGCCCAATTAGGTATTGAAGCAGGGGTTTTGGTGCACCCTGTAAGGGTGGCATTAACCGGCAAAGCGGTGGGGCCCGGCTTATTTGATACCATGGTGGTTTTAGGCCAAGAAAGAACTATCCGCCGTTTGAGAGAAGCGTTTAATTAATTTATTGCCTTGTCGTCTAATGGTAGGACACGAGATTCTGGATCTCGGTATCTTGGTTCGAGTCCAAGCGAGGCAATTTAATTTAAGAAACGCCCTGTAAGGGTGTTTCTTAAATTAATATTCCCAATTAGCGAAGGACTCGAATTGAGCTCTGCTTATGAATTGCGACGAGTAGGAGCAATTCATAGAGCGAGGGTCTGACCTGAAAGGAGTGCGCGATAGCGCACGACTGGAAGGCAACGAGTCCAAGCGAGGCAACTAGATACAAATATAAATCCCCTCTGTAGCAACATTACTGCTGGAATTCAGGAAATTTTTCAACGACGAGAGCGATAAATATTAGGGAACTTCTTAGAGTGTTCATTTGTCTAAGTAGTAGAAAGTGTCGATGGAAGAGATAACCAAGGATATATTAATCAGGGCTTCCCAAGGGGACATGCAGGCCTTTGAGGAGGTCTATAAAACAAGCAGCAGTTTTGTTTATAACGTTGCTTTTAGGGTTGTCAATAACAGGGAAGACGCCCTGGAAGTGGCCCAGGATGTCTTTATGATCATCTATCATAAGCTCAAAACTTTTCGTTTTGAGTCTTCTTTTAAAACCTGGGTGTACAGGATTACGGCCAATTGCGCGATTAATTTTGCTAAAAAATCTTCCAGAACCAAAACAGTGCCGTATGAAGAATCTTTT
The DNA here is from genome assembly GCA_964483535.1 of uncultured Planctomycetales bacterium. Classification (GTDB taxonomy): domain Bacteria; phylum Omnitrophota; class Gorgyraeia; order Zapsychrales; family Fredricksoniimonadaceae; genus JABDGZ01. The sequence continues at coordinate 13,177 of CAZABZ010000016.1, forward strand.
GTGGTCTTAAGTGAAGCCCAGTCGCGGATAGATCAGGAGCATCAAAGCCATCTTGTTGAAAATTTGTTGGCAGAACTTAATTGTGATCAAAGGGCTTGTGTGGTGTTGCGTGATATTCAAGGATTAAGTTATGAGGAAATCGCACAAGCTTTAAATGTTAATATCAATACGGTGCGTTCAAGATTGAAAAGGGCCCGCGAGAAATTGTTGAGCCTAAAAAAAGCCGATTCTTTAATAAAGGCATTGAGGTAACGGCACCATTCTTAGATTAATTTGAAAATAGTATTTCTGAGGAAGCAGGTAAATAATGAAAAAGTGTGATTATTTTAAGTACTTGATCCTGACGGATTATATAGACGGACAATTAGATAAGGATTCCTTAGGGAG
>CAZABZ010000017.1:0-2534 GCA_964483535.1 uncultured Planctomycetales bacterium
ATAAAAAAACCGCCTGTTCTCTGGCGGTTTTTTTATTTGAAAATATAATATCTATTACTTCCCAACAGCGGCCTGGGCATTTTCAATCTTCAAAATCTTCACTTTGAATGTCAGGGCCTTGCCTGCCAGAGGATGATTGAAATTTAATCGGACATTATCGCCATTGATTGCGGAAATCACGGCTGGAAATTTCGATCCGTCCGGAGCGGTGGCTTGTAAAACCATGCCCACTTGAGGGACCAATCCTTTTGGCAAAGAGGTCTTAGGGAACTCTTTAAATGCTTTTGGATCCACCTCACCATACGCGTCTTTGGGAGCAACTTTAACAACTTTTTCTTCGTTGACACGCATGCCGTTTAACTGGGTTTCCAAGCCTGGGATAATATCGCGATTGCCAACCACATAGGTCAGCGGGGTCTTACCTACGGAAGTTTCGACTTGGCTTTTATCAACAATCAATGTGTAATCTAAAGTAACTTTTTTACCAGGCCCTACCGCCAGATCCTCCGCGTACGCGGAAAAATTTAACATCCCCATGACTACCAATACAAAACTGCCCACTAAAAGTTTTTTCATAAGGACCTTTCTCTTAATTGTTTAAATGAATGACCAGCATTCTAACGCATGATTTCTTTTTTGACTATTTATTTTTCATAATCAAAATCTTTTTTTATACTGCAAATAAATTTCGGTCTCAGCCGCTGACTGTGCAGCATCTTGAGCGCTTTGAGAAGGGTCCCTGTCCTGGGGAAAAACTTCATGTGAGACATTCAAGCTCATATAATCATTCATATCCATCTCTCCACTGATCTTATGGGAATAATAAGTGTTCGTTTCTCCCGGAGGTGACGGCATTTGGTCCATTTCTACCCCCAGTTTTAAATTATCAGTTAACTTTTGCTTAAATCCAAGCCCTTGCTCATCATTCATGTCCTGCAGGGAATAATTTAAAAAATTCTCCGCTAATTCACCTGAGGAAACCCCATTAAATGGAGAAGTTGAAGAGGCCCAAGCCCCGCCGGTAAATAGCACTCGCAATGCCTCCTGAGGCGCCATGGGAGGGTCCGAGCTTACAACCAGTTGCGGTTTTGCCAAGGTCCCTTTAACCGCCAAATGAATATCCATGTCCTGGACCTTAGCGCCCAAGCGAATGTCTATGATCGGATTTAAAACATCCCCCTGAAAAATAAATTTGCTTGTTTGCGCTTCCAGATTGGTTTTCCGCACATTGACAAGCCCGGAATCTAAAATCACTTCACCTTTCACTTGAATTTGACCTATAACAGGTATTAAAGTCAAATCCAGCCGTGAAAAACCATCTGTAAGAAGTACGGATTTATACCGTATACTGTCTGCCAAAAAATTACCGGTGAGCTTAGGCGCGGACAAAGGGCCTTGAATCGTAACATCAACATTGGAAATAAAGCCCTTCAAATTCTTTTTGATATCCGCGCCGGCAAAAAAACGGCTGGCCTCGTGAAGGTCCACGGCCTTGGCATAAAGATTTCCTTTGATTTGCCCCGCGTAGACTTCACCGGTGAATACAACAGGATCACTGTCAGGTATAAAAATACGGGCATTAAAAATACCAAAATCAGAATGAGGCAGGTCCCATAAAGGAAGGCGCACATGGATCTCTTGAATACGCAGCAAAGCGTCGGGGAAATATTGCAGGCCGGTAATCTTCACATCTTTGAGAATAAAGCCCTCATGCAGGGAGCCTTCATAATGGCCGACATGCAAGAGGCCCACCGAGGAAAATTCTTGCTTAAAATAACGCACCAGTATCTTACCGCCTAAAGGTGTCCCGATCAAATAAGCCAGGCCTAAGCTAAACAACAGTATAATAAAAAATACCGTCAAACAAATAGCTATTATTAGTCTTTTAAACCTATGCATAGATGGTGTATCAGAAAGCGTGGATGCCGGACATGATCTCAATAATGCCGCGCCTGACCATCATCACTCCGATGGCGGCCAAAAGAAGCATCATCACCTTGGACAAAGCGCGGGAACCGGCTGCCCCAAAGAGACGCATCAGGGTGTCGGAAAAAGTAAAAACAATGTCCACGATAGCTATATTAAGGAATAAAGCAATCAACGTGATCGCAATGCCGTGTACGCTCACCAGCATCAATGAAATTGTCAAAACAGCAGGGCCCACGACCAGCGGTGTTCCGATAGGGACAGCTCCCAATTCCGAAACAACGCCCCGACGGGTTTTACCCTTGGCGGTCAAGTCAACCATCGCCAGACAAAACAGGATAACCCCGCCCGCCACCATAAAATCTCCCATGGTAATCCCCAAAAAATGAAAGACCATCTTTCCTAAAAGAATAAAGCCGACAGCCACCAAACTTGCCGTGACTAATGATTGGGAAATGATCTCACGCTTCTCTTGAGGGGTCAGTCCCTGGGTCAAAGACGCAAAAATCGGTAAAATACCGATAGCGTCAACGGTAAAGAACATGGGGATAAAAACTAACAGGATCTCATTTAACATATAAAAATTTACAACTGAGGACCTGCGTTAA
>CAZABZ010000017.1:2634-13142 GCA_964483535.1 uncultured Planctomycetales bacterium
CCCGCTAGGCATATTCGAAAAAAGCTTAAAATTCTCGATGAACAGCCCCCCTAATTTACGCAAGGAGGCGTCATAGGCGTTCTTATCGGCCCATAAATTCCGCGGGTTTAATATTTTATCATCCACCCCGTTGATATGTTTTGGGACCTGAAGATTAAAAACCGGTAAGGTCTCAAAGCCGCTATGATCAATACTGCCATCTAAAATAGCATCCACCATCAGACGGCTATTTTTTAAAGAAATGCGGTCCCCCGCCCCGTAAGCCCCCGCAATCCAGCCGGTATTAAGAAGGTAGGCACAAGAATGATGCTCCTGCATTTTTTTAGCCAAAATCTCGGCATACATCATCGGATGCACCAACAAAAACGCTTTACCAAAACAAGCGGAAAAAGTGGCCTGCGGTTCTTTGACCCCCAACTCTGTACCCGCGACCTTAGCGGTATATCCGCTTAAATAATGATACATGGCCTGCTCCTTAGTCAATTTAGACACCGGCGGGAGCACCCCGTACGCGTCACAGGCCAAGAAAATAATTTTGGAAGGATGCCCTCCTTTGGACACCGGCTTGACAATGTTTTCAATATGGTCAATCGGGTATGAGACACGAGTATTTTCAGTCTTTTTCTCAGAGGCAAAATCAATACGGCCTTTGTCATCAATGACCACATTTTCGAGCAATGCATTGCGCCTGATAGCGGCATAAACTTCCGGTTCACGTTCGGGAGTCAATCCGATGCATTTAGCATAACAGCCGCCTTCAAAATTAAATACACCGTCATTGTCCCAGCCATGCTCATCGTCCCCAATAAGGGCACGCTTAGGATCGGTCGACAAGGTGGTCTTGCCGGTACCGGAAAGACCGAAAAATAAAGCCGTGTCTTTATTCGACCCCATGTTGGCCGAACAATGAAAAGATCCAATGCCTTTTAGGGGCAAAAAATAATTCATGATCGAAAAAATGCCTTTTTTTATCTCACCACCATACCATGTGCCGCCAATGACCGTCATGCGCTCGGTGATATTAAAGGCCACAAATACTTCCGAACGCAACCCATACTTGGCAAAATCAGTACAAGTGGTTTTGCAGGCATTAAGAATGGTCCAGTCCGGTTTAAAATTCTTTAACTCCTGGGCCGTCGGCAGGATAAACATATTCTTGAAAAAATGGGCCATCCAGGCAACTTCAGTCACTAAACGCACACTGATCCGAGTATCTTTATTGGCCCCGCAAAACCCATCCATCACATAAAGTTTTTTGCCGTTTAATTGTTTAACGGACAATTCTTTAAGATGCGCCCACGTTTCCTTGGTGATAGGTTTATTGTCCGAACCCGAGGCCTTGCCATCCGCCCACCAGACTGTACTCTTGGTCGACTCATCCATGACGATGTATTTATCTTTGGGAGAGCGGCCGGTAAACTTTCCTGTATCCACCGCTACGGCACCTAAGGAAGAAACTTGTCCCCTCTCATAACCTTGCAATTGGGAAGCGGTTTCATGGGAAAAAAGTTCATCAAAAGAAAGGTTATAAAAGAATTCCGTGATTTGGGCTATGCCCAAAGCTTTTAATCCTGAAATAACCGTTGAGTGTTCTTCCATATTGATCATAAACATCTCCCAATGCCTTGAACAACCTGTTTTTTACAAAATCCTGCGTAGCCCAACGTGAAAATATTTGGGCGAAGCTGGATATTAATTTTTGGGTTTGAAAATAAAGCCGCTGTTATAACTTTTACGGATATCGTCTAACATTTTACGCGCCGCGGCCTCATCCGCGATACCGCCGACACGCACCCGGTACCAAACCCCCTTTTCCCCTAAATCACTCATGACCAAAAAGGCGTGATACCCTCTATTTTTTAAATCCTGTAGGGCGGCCTCGGCCCTGTGGGCATCCTGAAAGGAATACACCTGAATGATAAAACCAACCTGACGGCCGTTAACCAGATTAGTCACAATCGCCATTGGCGGCACCGGATCAGCTTTTTTGGAGAAAATATCACTTAATACCATCCCTTGATCGCTCTGAGGTTTATTGGGATAGAAACTCAAAAAGAAAATGATCCCGCCGGCCGCGATCAAAAGCAAAATCCACCATGTATTTTTAAAGAATTTAAGCATTAATGTCCCTATTTTCTCAACGATGCGTTCGCGTATAATAATTTAAAGCTGTTTATTATAACAAAACAAAAAATTATCTCAAGTGTTTTGCTATAGACATCTTCTACAATTCTTCCTGTTTGGTCCTCATGTAGGACACTCACCGTTGTTCGGGATACTGGCCGTTGAGAACACCCTGGATCATGTTTTTTACTTCATCGGAGAAATCCTTATCCAAGACCCACTCTAAATATTGAGGATCTCTTTTGGCAATGACTTTTAAAGGTTCCTTTTTGGCGTATTTGCCAAAGGTCATATACAAATCCCCATTCCACCAGCGGAACTTACGTTCGTTGTCAAAAAATTCGCTTGATTGTTTGTACTCAAAATCTTTCAGGCCTTCAACGTCCTCACGAGGGGCCGCGTAACGTTTTAACTGTTCTTGAAGGATCGCCAGGGTCGCTTTGGCATCGGCAGTGGCAGAATGCGCGTCTTTGAGTTCCTGATGACAGTAAAAAGCAAAGGCCGCGAACAAATCCCGGCGCTCATGCAGATGATAGATTTTCTGGGCGTCGTAGACCGTGCGGTCGGCGTAAGAGAATTTAATCCCCGCGTCGGAAAATTCCCTGGCTAATAAAGGCAGGTCAAAACGTTCCACATTAAAACCGCCCAAATCACACCCTTCCAAAAAAGCCAATACCTTGCCGGCAATACTGGTAAATGACGGCGCATCTTTGACATCGGCATCAGATATGCCGGTCAATTCAGTCACCACTGCCGGGATCGGCATGCAGGGATTGACCTTGGTCGCATAAATCTCCTCTTTCCCGTCGGGCGTTACTTTAATCATCCCGATTTCGATGATCCTGTCTTTTTCAATCCAGATGCCGGTAGTTTCCAGGTCCAAAACCACCAACGGTTTAGTCAATTTCATGGACTCTCCCCTGATCAACCTTGATGTTCGTGTCTTAATAAACCTAAATCCAGAATTTTCTGGATCAAGTCTTCATAGCTGATTCCCGCTTTGAGAGCGGCCTGGGCCATTTCATCAATCTTGGCAATACAGGGATTGGCGTTAGGTTCAATGATATAAACCTCACCGGCCTCGGTCACACGGATATCAAAACGGACATAGCTGTCCAAATCCAGGGCCCTGTAGGCCCGACGGCAGACATCATCAATATTTTTCTGCCAGCCTTCGGGCAATGAGGCCACTGCGGTGCTCTTGATCCCCCATTTTTTCCGGTACGCGTCATCCCACTTGGCCTTATAAGTGGCAATTCGGGGCTCTCCTTCAGACAAATTGCCAAAGATCATCTCCCTGGGAGGCAGCACCGTGATCTGTTTATGCCCAAGGACGCCTACGTACAATTCGCGGCCTTCGATGTATTCTTCGGCGATAACATCCATCTGCATGCTCTCATGGATGAATTTGATCCTCTCCACAAAAGCTTCGGGATTATCCACGATGGACGCCTGTGAAATGCCGCGGGAAGCTTCTTCGCACAAAGGCTTGATCACCGCCGGTAATTTCAGTTTGGCCACAACCCCCACGCGCTTGCCGCGATAATACGTATGGAACCTGGACACTTTAATGTGATGAAAGGTAAAGATCTTCTTGCTCAATGCTTTATTGTTACAGACAAACATGTTCCCTGAGGAAGCTCCTGTGTATGGAATATCCAGGACCTCCAAGACCGCGGCCATATTCTTTTCCAGCTGGGTCTGATCATTAAAGACCTCCATCATATTAAAAATAATGTCAGGCCGATTTTCTTTGATCTCCTCGAACAAAGGAGTGATATCGTCATAAATACCCAGCAAAGACACCTCATGCCCCAAACTCAAAAGGGCCTGGCTAACATCTTTCTCCGTGTACATATTATCCGGATCGGCAAACTCTTCCTTATAATCATAGCCGCGCGGCTTCTGATAAGGACTGTAAAAAAGCATCAGCACTTTAAGTTTTTTCTTCATTTGAATGACCTACGTTCTTTTTCTGGTGCCTCTCAGCCAACCCGTATGAATATAATTCATCGTGAGGCTTGTCACATAGATCGACAATTGCATCAAGGCCACTGCCTGCGGCTGGGTCACAATCATATGCAATTGCTTGGCCCTTAAGGCTATGTTTTTTAATAAATCACTGATTATATATTTACGCTCTCCCGTACATCGGTCAATACTATTTAAAATATTCTTAAAATGCGTTCTTATGAGTTCTTGGGCCGTCAGGATCTCTTTATTCTTACGACGATCTTTTTTAAAAGCCCACCATTCTTCATCAGTCAAGGAGGTGAATATTTTTTCTAATTGAACATCATGAAAATCCGGGAACTCCTCCTCTTCATAAAGGTATTTCCTTTTGTAATACTTATCTAGGGTAATGGTCAAATTTCTATGGTGCCAGAGTTTTTTCCCCTTGGGCTTCAAGGGTTTTACCCCTTTGATCGAAGACATAAGCCCATCGACAAATTGCAATTTATCCAGGGCTTTCCAACCCTGGTATTTTTTCCGCCAGTCGGCATCCGGGGTCAGCCAGACCGCGAAAGTCTCGACAAAATCCTCGTCAGGATGATACTGGGCGTAAAACCCGTCGAGATGGCGCACGTAACTCTTGCTGTAAGGTTTATAGGTATTGCCGTATTTTTCCTTGGAGGAACCGAATACTTTCTGCCAGTCGCGGCGTTTGTGCAGATTATACGCGTAGGAAAACGCATGGCCTGTTTCATGGCGTAAAAGCTGCATACACCAAAGCTTGCCCTCTCCTTCAGCTTCCAGCATCATGCGGCGCTCAAGCCTTATCAATGCCGGATGGGCCAGGTAAAAAGGTATGCCTATCGCCACCTCACCCTCGGGAGTCAACCATTCATCCGCCAGATAACACTCCGGATGAAAAACCAGGCCCTTGGCGTCAAGTTCAGCGTATAATTCTTTGACACATTCCTCAAGCCAGGTGCCTTCTATGCTGATAGGCAGGTCCCCTATGCGGGTTGCGAGCAGCTGTTCTTCGGAAAGGAGATCTATATCAATGTTCTTCGGGGTCATCGGGATGCCGGCCCTCCAAGCGCTTGAGCAATTCTTCAGCCTCCTCGATGATATCAGGCTCGGCTAATTTTAAAGTTTCCATGTCTTTCCTAAAACTTCTTAAAGCAGCCATCAGACGGCGCACGCTTTGCTCATGGCGCGCCTCGCGCGCCTGCTCGGGATCAATTTTCTTGCGCTCTTTGATGATCGCGGTCAAGTCTTTCCTGACTAAAGAAGCCTCTCTGCCTTTCTCAAAAATATCTTTACGCAGTTTGGTATAGTCTTCACGGGTCAGTTCCTTGCGAGCACGGGCTAAACGCAACACATCAAGGCTTTCATACCCCGGGATAACGGCCGTTTCCCGGTTTTCCGCGAATTCTTTTTTTAAATATACCGGCTCATCTTGCTCGACAAAAAAATAGGTCTTCACCAATTTCAAGGCCAGCGGTTTCTTTAGACCCAGCTCCCGGACACAATAGTCTTCAAATTTCTCAAACCCCCAGGAGATGTATAATTTATCGCGCCAAACGCTATAAAGGCCTTGTCCTAACTGCACCCAGGACAATTTAAAATTTTTGGCATGCTGGGCTATGTGGGCCCGAAGATTGGCAGATTGTTCTGTGATTTCCATCAAAATTCCCTTTCTAAATATTTTTACCAGTGCATTTAAAGAGCGTATTGTAACACAGCTTTTTATTTAGCGTTACTAAGAATTTCAGGCCCAAAAAAACGGCTGGAAGATTACAATCCCTTCCAGCCGTTTTAGTGACATATTTCGTTATGGTTATTTTAAATACGTCTTCAATTCTTCCCAGGTCTTTTTACCTAACACTCCGTCAGATTTAAGGCCATGGCTTTTCTGAAATTCTATGATCGCCGCTTTAGTCCCCGAACCCATCTTGCCATCCACAGGGCCGGTATAAACGCCGGCAGATTTAAGCGCTCTTTGTATTTTTTCAAGGCTAACCTTAACACGGATGATCTGTACATTATCAGAAGATTCCGAGATTTTAACAGGCTCAACTTGGGCCGCGGACTCTTTGGAAGCCTGATCAGGTTCAGCGGGCTTGGAAACTTCTATTTTACTGGAGAGGTCCTTGACTTGATATTGTAAATCCACAATCTGGGCATCCTTGGCCTGAGAATTTTTCTCAAGCTCAGTGATGCGTGTTTCCATTTGTTCATTTTGAGTCTTCATTTTGGTAGTGGCACAACCACTAAAAGCTATCACCAAAATAAAAATAGATAATAAACGTATAAACACTGTGTCCTCCCGCCTTTCTTAACTACAACACTACTTTCTCCCTTTCAATACCAACGATAAATCGCAAATATATTCCCAAAGAAGAAGGGTGTTGTAACATGTCTGCCGCAAAAAGCGAGCAGCGCTTGGTTATTAATTTTTTTTATTTTAGCACAAAGACAAGCTTGTCCATAATAAAGTTATTTATTTTTAACAATCACTTCTCCAACCGGAGGCATTTTGATCCCTCCGGCAAAAAAGCGCATTTTGATCGCTTCCAGCAGATCGGATTTCAAAGCACCGGCGATGAGGCTGTCAGCGCACCAAACACTTAAGGTGAGCTCAACCCCTGAGCCATCCAAACGTGTGACAGAACAACCGTTAATCTTCTGCGTTTTGGGATTTCTGCCGGCAATATCGAGAAGAATAGCGCGTGCCTGGTCAAGATCTGAATCAAGGCTTATGACAACAGAAACACAACAGATTGCCCGTGAATCATCGCGGGTCATGTTTATCGTGGTCTGGCTGGCCATAATGCTATTGGGCACAACCACACGGCGATTATCATCGGTCTTGATGATGGTATAACCAAGGCTCAAACTTTCGATCTCTCCGGTTTCCAAACCCGTTGGCGCGCTCACCTGCAAACGATCACCGACATTAAAGGGGCGGTAAAGCAACAAAGAAATACCCGCGATGAGATTCCCCAGAGTATTTTGCGCGGCCAAACCCGCGACAACTGAGAGCACCCCAACGCTGGCCAGCCCCACATTACCCAAATTAGACAAAGCCGGGATATAACGGGCATACATGAAAAATGCGATGATATAGACGATGATTTGAGCTAATTGGGATATAAACTTGACCCTGGTCCGGTCAATGTGGACGCGCGAGCCGCGGGCAAGCGCCCGTTCAACGGCCAGGCGCATCATGCGATTTAAAACAAAGGCGAAGACTAAAAAAACAATAGCATAAACAATTGCGCCCTCAAAAGTCGCAGGATTGATGATATTGACACCTTTAAATTGAAACGCCATTGTTTCCTCCCATTAAAAAATCAACCATTAATATACCATAAAATTGATTTTTTCATAGAGACATCTCTTGAGTTAGATAGCCATCATTTTTATCATAGCCATTCAATCTTAAGATCTCTGTCACTTGTCTCCCCTTTTTACCTTTATTGGTCTTTTGAATGAAAACAAGCAAGTTCACCGCTTCTGCTATGGCTTGGGGAACAGGAGCTACGCCGGCTTCCATAATTAATTGTTCCAATCTTAAAAGCCCACTTTCGGCGGAGTTGGCATGGATGGTACTCACCCCACCGGGATGGCCGGTATTCCAGGCCTTGATCAAAGAATGGGCTTCTTTCCCTCGCACCTCACCGATAATGATCCTATCGGGCCTGATACGCATTGAGTCAAAGATCAAATCATTCATAGTTTTCGAAGGCGATGAACGCATCGTCACCGAATCTTTAACATTGCATTTGAGTTCCTGCGTATCTTCAATAATGATCACGCGGTCTTGTGGATGTGTTTTGGCGATGCAGTCCAAAATCGCATTAGAAAATGTTGTTTTGCCTGATTGCGTTGACCCTATGACTAAAATGGACCTTCTTTGCTCGACGGACTCTTTGATTATTCTCTCCTGCTGTGGGGTGATGATCTCATCTTTTACGTAGTCTTGTAAAGGGATGACCTGCCCCGCCCGTTTTCTGATCGCAAAGGCCGGATAGGTCACCACCGGCGGGATAAAAGCCTGAAATCGAAATAATTTAAACTCCTCATTGATCTGGACCCACAATTCACCCGCGAAACTCGGGTTCTTAGCAGTGACTATTTCATCCGATACGCTGGCCACCGTATTGATCAGATTTTTGGCCGCCGTCGCTGTCATCACTCCATATTCACGTTTTCCTTGATACCCGTCAACCCACAAAATCCCATCGGGATTAAGTAAGACCTCGTAAATCCTGTCATCCGAAAGCGCCGATAAAACAAGCTCCCCCAGATCTTGTTTTAATTTATTTTGTGTACGAGAGTGTTCCCTGAGCATCTTCGATATTTTCCAGCACCATGTCTTTCATGACGATAATTTTAAATTTATACCCCGGATCAATAATTACCGTCGGTTGCACATCCATATTCTTCTCGAGCGTCTGCCCGCTGACATCTGACAGCTTCTGGCCGACATTGGCGGCGACAATGTCGCGGGGATTTTCATATCCCTGCTGTTGCTCGGCATTCTGGTTTAAAATATCATAACCCGCCCCCATCAGGCTCAACAAAACAGCATTGCCATAAATTCTTAAATAATGATTGTCCACCTTGTCTTGAAAACCCGTATACCCGGCAATATCCACCCCTTGCATTTTTTCAAGGTCAATGCTCTTGCCATCCGGAAATATGATCCTGTTCCACACCACCTGTACGCGCATCTGACCAAAAGTTAAATTGCTGTTATATTCTCCGACAAGCTTGGCCCCTTGTGGGATTAAAAGATAATTGCCTGTCAGGGTATCGTAAACATTCTCCGTAACTTGAGCATTAACGTTCCCTGGCAAATCTGAATTGATCCCGGTTATTAAAGCCGCTGGAATATAGCTCCCTGCTTTAACTTCATAAGGAGAACGAGGGGCCTTTTTAAAATTTTTCAAATAATCATCATCCGAATCAACTTTTTTCAAGAATGCCTGCTTCTCATCCTGATTGTTTATGCCTGCGCCCGAAGACCCCACCAGCGATGGGAGTGCCGGGATCTTGGCGCCCGTAACAGATTTAACCATGTTTATTATTTGATTAAACCCGCCTGTTAAATCATCTTTACCGGATTGTTTCCCTTGGGACACTGCTTGAGTACCCGGCACTGAAGGAACCTCTACGCTCAAAGGCGATTTCATGGCCTCTAATTCGAGCTTTTTTTCTTCAATCCTGTTTTTATCCTCAATCTTTTTTATTTCCAGCTGGGTTGAATACTCATCTTCGATTTCCTGCTTCTTTAAATCAAGGTCCTGGCTTGAAATAATCTGTTTTTCAATTTCTTGAGCTGTCGGCTTGTTCGATGAGGCCCCATTATTGATTCTTATATTCCTGAATTTATCATCATTAAACCAAGAGGCTTCCACCGCCTTTGGAGAAATATCAATAGACTGCCGGGGCTTGGCTTTAACTACCTCACCTTTTTGATTCATTTGGGTTTTATACATAAACACACCCATCACCGCCATGAGGACAATGATCCCGATTAAAAATGGCAACCGATTGGTTTGCACGATTTTCTGGGGCGTCTGATTGAACATATATTAAACCTTTGTTAATTTTATCATCTGCCTGTATTTATCCGTTCCTAAAATCAGCACCCCTTGGTCAAAAATTGTATCGACAACATAATACGGCTTAAAATAACGGTAATTAACGACCTCTGTCTGGCCGCTATGATCAATCGTCATAAAAACCGGCAATTGAGAACGGTCCACCTGATCTGACATCCTGATAAACACTTTATTGCCATCTTCAAAGACACTCGTCGGATACCAGCTGAGTTTCCGATCACCCCTGATCCGGTAATCGTATTTAATGTTTTCAATATTTATTTTCGGCTGTTTGCTGTCATTGTTCTCAATTTTATCCGGAGGCAATCCCACATCGATAGCATCTGCTTTGTCCTGAGGGTAATAAAAACCGATGCGGGGCATATAGTCGCCTGAATCCACCGATCGAATGGTGATGTCATAATCACGCTTATCGGTAATAATAGATAAACTGGTTTGTAACCCGCCCATAAACGGCTTGATCAAGACGATCGGCGTATAAGAAGCGGTATTCCCGATATAATTTGGTAAAATATTCCATCGGGTCGTGTCCCCAGCCGCGGCACTCATTATTTTTTCTCCTTCTTGCAAAATTATTTTGCTATACATCATTCTCTTGGCGGTTAAATTAACCTGGGCCAACCCATAGGGGAATAATATTGTACCGTCAGGTCTTGTGATCACATCCGCCTGGCCGTTATTAATGTAGTTGGTTGTCTGTTTATCAATTTCCATTTTATTTGTCAGCACCTGCAGTCTTCTCGAGGCCGCCAAGCTGATATCTTCAAAACCTATACCCTCTCTATTCGCTGATTTCATCCCAAG
>CAZABZ010000018.1:0-12738 GCA_964483535.1 uncultured Planctomycetales bacterium
CTATTACGTCTTCGATTCTGGGAAGACTGGTGACCAACTGCACTGTCATCGCTTTATCGGTCTTTCCCATCATCGCCGCATCAGTTCTAACTATTATCTCCAACAAGGCCTGGGGTATATCGCCGTTTTCGAATGGGCTTCTAACAACTTTTCTAAGGTCTTGGCGAAATTTCTCAAGCGCTGTTTTGACCTTCTCAACATTTCCCTTCGCTGCCTCGACATTTTGCCCTAATTTCAACACAAGACTGCTATGCCCATCCTGTTCATCCACTTTAAGGGGATCCCCTTCGTAGTATCGCGCTTTAGTTAAGAACTCTATTATCCATCGAGCAATACGAAAATCTGGAGAAAAATACGCAGACGAGGAGGAATAAGAAAATATTTTCGCCTGCATCTCAACTGCCTGGTGCTTTGGCCCTGTTATTGGCTCCTTCAATTGATCAATCATGAAATTGGCTGTTTTTATAAAGATTCTAGTATCAATTTCTTCAGAACCTCGGCCAAAATTTCCTTTAAGAGATGTCCACCCTCCATTTTTTAACTCCTCCGATTCCGCCACCGCCGCCTTATTCTTTCCGGCTATCTGCACAGAGGCCATGGCCAAATCGCCATCTTTCAAAGGAGCGTCGCCGCGGGATTGTTCATGCTCAATCATCAAATTCTCTCCAATGCGAAGCCGCATCTTTTCTCCACCTGAGAAATACTTTCGCGGCAACCCGGAGTTGGCAATATCTTCCTTAATATAGTTAAACACGCCCTTCTTATAGGCCTTTAAATATTGCTGATAAATCTTCTCTTTAACAGAAGGATCATCGGACAACACACCGCTCGTCTTTCCTTTATTACTGTAGACCTGATTGAGAAGCGCGTCTTTAAGCGCGAGTTTGTACCATGAAGCCAAAATCATGGAATAAAACATCTGGCGCAACGGCGCAAAATTTTGACCTTGGTTGACTTCTTTTTCGAGTTCGGGAAGGATGATTGCGCGGACAGTCTGAGAGGCCAAAGAATGGACGTCATTCTGTAGGGGCCGAACTTGTGTCGGCCCGGTATTCTTAGATAACGCCAAATAATCCTCTTCCAACATGACTTTTAAATGGGAACCTACCACATAAGCCGCGTTGTTATGCTCCAAAACCTTGGCCTTGTCCGCTACAATCCATACTTTATTAAACGTATTGACCGGGATGTCCGTGACCCCGTACATTTGCCGGGCTTTTGTATATACGTTGTCCCAAAACTTCTTGCCTAATTGTTTTTCCGGGTAAATAAGAGAAGCGGTCAGTTGTTTGAGAATGTAATCCTGCGCCAGCATGTCCCTTCCCAATTCAGTCGCCCCCAGCTCTTGCGGAATCATGCGATCTTTCTCATAAGGACTTAAGTTGACCCAAAGATCATCTTCTTTAATCGTGAGTGAAGCCAAAAAATATTTGATCAGTTTTTGGGACTCGGCTTTAAATTCAGGGCTGTTAATTTTTAACCCGGATTTGCCGGTATCCAAAATGAAATCAAAAAGAAGTGGATTATCAGGATGGACCTTGATGCCCTTGATCATGACAGGCATATACGCTGGACTTAAATTAACCATGGCTCCCGCAACAGGTAAATTTAAAACCGTATCAGCATGGGCCTTTGGTAACGGACCTAAAGTGGTCAAAAAAAAGCAAAAAATAACAGTCAAACTCAAGAATCTTTTAAACATAGCGAATTATCTCCTCAGATGGATCATTTGCCCGATTATAGAAAAAGAATTGCTTTATAGGATAATAAAGGATAACACATGTTTGGGGATTGTCAAATTTGACTGATTAATCAAAGCTATATAACATGTTGAGGTGCATATGGTTATAGCTTAACAAAAAATATCCTGGTTTTTTCTAAAATAAATCTCCTAGATATTCTGAAAAGAACGAAGTGACAAGAATAAAATTAATATGGACGGTAGGGGCTGGGCGTTGGATAATGTCTTTAATGATAAAAAATATTTTCTTATTTGTTATTGCAGGGACAGGTGTCGCCATTTTGTATTGGAGCGGTTGTGTTTTAGAACAGTCCCGAGAGGCGTTGAATTGGCCCCAGACAAAAGGCAACATGATTTCATCTTTGTTAACTGTTAATCATCTGCCTAAATTCATAGACCGCCAAGCTGACCCTGCCAGGTGGTATGGGGCACAAGTCCAGTATGAATATACCGTTGGCGACAAAATGTACTTGTCAGATAGATTGGCGTTTCAAAAATATGATACCAGAAGCCCCCGAGAGGCATTAAAGGTCATGAATAAATATCGCCGCCTCCATAAGGTCGCTGTTTATTATAATCCTAAAAATCCTCGGGAGGCAGTTCTTCAACCCGGTTATGTCGGTGATATTTATATACCCCTCATCATAGGAGGGTTCTTAGTTTTTATTGGAATACTTATTTTTTACCCTCGATCTTTGGAATTCGACCTTGAAAAAACTAATTATATCCACCAGGGAGATATCTATCAAAGCCAAGGGGAATTGGAAAAAGCTCTCTTGGAATATAACTATGCCATTAAAGTTAATCCTTCGTCCGCCTCGGGCTATCGCCGCCGGGCAAACCTTTATCTTCAACAAAAAGATTGGGACAAGGCCGTTGCTGATCTTAATCAGGCCATCACGATTGACCCCAAGGACGCTTTAACTTATTTTTCTCTGGCCAATGCTTATTTAGATAAAAAGCAATATGACAGGGCTTGGGTAAATATGAATAAGGCCAGGGAGAATGGATTTAATGTTAATCCGGAAATATTGGAAGGTATAAAAAAGAACCTTAAAGACGGGATTTAATCAATTTGAGGACGAAGAAGGCCTCCCTGCTCTGTTCATCTAAAACATTTTCTATATATTTAATGGTTTCTTCGTAATCCGGAAGATATATCTTTTCCAAAGCGTTGACCCTCCGGATTGTTTTGCGGACTTCCTCGGCGATCCTGAAAACCGAAATTTTAAGCTGGGCCATCGAACCTAACAGCTTTAATACATTCTTGAACAAATGAACAGATTCATCAAGCCAAGGACTGGTCTCTCTTAAACTGTAATAAGGAGGGCTGTCCTCAAAGGTGACGTCAATGACCGGAAGACGGACCCCGATGACTTCCCGCTTGCCCGCATTGATCTTGGCCTGCAGGCTCACGGCCTGAGAAGCGGCTTTGACCTTCTCCCGCCCCATCCTAACAACAGCCTGTTCCAACGCGCCGTAAGCTTCACGCAATCCCTCATCAACAGCCTTCTGGGCATCGAGGGCCTTATTGATCATGGCCATTAACTCGCCAACAAGAACATCCCTTTTCTGTTCTAATAATTGATGGCCCTCCTTCGCAAACTCCTGTTCGCGTTTGGTCTTGAAAAGATTGGTCTTAGTGGGGGCAATTTTATAACGGGCCATGGATCATTTTCCGTAGAATTTACTGATTTCTTCGCCGGTGATACGGTGGAGCTCTTCCTGGGGCAAAAGGGACAAAAGTTTCCATCCCAAATCCAGGCTCTGCTCAATGCTCCGGTCCTCTTGCCGTCCCTGAGACAAAAACTGCCTCTCAAAGGCATCGCCGAATTCAAGGTATTTCCTGTCGAGAGACGCCAATTCCTCTTCGCCGATGACCAGGGCCAGGGCCCGGACATCCTTGACGCGCGCATAACAGGCAAATAATTGGCTGGCCAAATGAGGATGGTCTTCGCGCGTCAAACCCTTACCGATATTATCTTTCATCAACCGTGAAAGGGACGGCAGACCGGCAATAGGCGGATAAACGCCTTTCTGACTCAGTTCTCTATCAAGAACGATCTGCCCTTCCGTGATATAACCGGTCAGATCAGGCACAGGATGCGTGATGTCGTCATTGGGCATGGTGAGGATCGGTATCTGGGTGATCGAACCCGCCAGCCCCTTAATTAATCCCGCCCGTTCATACAAACTCGCCAAATCACTGTAAAGATATCCGGGATATCCCTTGCGCGCCGGGATCTCGCCACGCAAGGTCGAGATCTCGCGCAAGGCCTCGCAATAGTTCCCCATATCTGTAAGGATAACCAGGATATGCATCCCTTTTTCAAAAGCCAAGAATTCCGCGCACGTCAAGGCCACGCGCGGGGTAATGATCCTCTCGATGGACGGCGCATCAGCCAAGCTCAGAAAAAGCACCACCTTTTCCAAAACGCCGCTCTGTTCAAAAGAATCTATAAAGAACCGCGCCACATCATGCTTAACGCCCATGGCCCCGAAAACTACCGCAAACCCTTCCTTTTCTCCGACGATCTTGGCCTGCTGCGCGATTTGGGCAGCCAGGGCGTCATGCGGCAGCCCATTGCCCGAAAATATAGGAAGTTTCTGTCCGCGGACCAAGGTGTTCATCGCATCAATCGAGGATATGCCCGTCTGAATAAAATTTTTCGGATAATCCCTGGCCGTTGGATTGATGGGCAGGCCGTTCACGTCCGCGATCTTCTCCCAAACAGGCTTAGGCATCCCGTCGATCGGGCTCCCAAGTCCATTAAAAATCCGGCCAAGCATCGCAGAGGAAACCGGAAGCTCAAAGGGACGCCCCGTGAATTTCACCCGTGGCTTGTCCAAAGACAACCCGCTCGTCTCGCCAAAAATCTGGACCACTGCCATGTTCTTTGCCACTTCCAACGTGAGCCCGAGTTTGGTCTGGTTATTATCATCCGTGATTTCGACCAGCTCGTTGTAACCGACATTATGCACGCCCTCAATGACGAAGAGGGGTCCTTTCACCTCATTAATGCCGATATACTCCCGGTCTTTATACGGCGATATTTTTACTGTCATGGTTTTGTCCCCTGAAGCGAAAAAGATTCAACCGCTTTATAAAGGTCCTCAATCTTGGAGGTCTCTTCATTTTTGATCATAAGCTTCATCCGTAAAATATCCGACCGCAAACTGGAGTTCTTAATGTCCTCCAGCGACGTTCCGGAGGCGATCGCCTCCGAGCTCTTCTCATAAAATGTAAGGATTATTTTGAGCATCTTGACCTGTTTTTCCGGACTCGTAAACATGTCAACCTCATCAAAAGCGCTCTGCTGCAAAAATGCGTTCTTAAAGATCATGCATGTTTCCAATATGATCTTTTGACCCTCCGGAAGGACATCCGGCCCTACCAATTTGACGACCTGCAAGAGGCGCGCTTCTTTCTGCAAAAGTTCGATGATCTGGTTTCTCATGGCAAGCCAGTCCGGATCCAGGTTCTTGCGCCACCAAGGAGCAACCTCCTCTAAATATTCTGAATAACTTTCGGTCCAACTAATGGACGGGTAATGACGCGCGTTGGCAAGATCGCGGTCCAGCGCCCAGAAGCAGCGGATGTAACGCTTGGTATGCTGGGTCACAGGTTCTGAGAAATCGCCACCCGGCGGAGACACAGAACCGATAACTGTTACTGAGCCATCCATTTCGGACAATGTCCTGACCACCCCTGCCCGTTCATAAAATTCTGCCAGGCGCGTAGGAAGATAGGCGGGAAACCCTTCATCCGCGGGAAGCTCTTCCATCCGCCCTGAAAGTTCCCGCAACGCCTCGGCCCAGCGTGAGGTTGAATCGGCCATGACCGCGACGTGATAACCCATGTCCCGGTAATACTCGGCTAAGGTGATGCCAGTATAAATGCTCGCCTCCCTGGCCGCGACCGGCATATTGGAAGTATTGGCAATCAAAATCGTCCTTTCCATCAAAGATTTATTACTGCGGGGATCAATTAATTTAGGGAAATTTAACAAAACATCCGTCATCTCATTGCCGCGCTCGCCGCATCCAATAAAGATGATAATATCCGCATCGCACCACTTGGCGAGCTGGTGCTGGACAACTGTCTTTCCGGTACCGAAACCGCCCGGGACTGCCACAGCCCCGCCTTTGGCCACCGGGAACAATGTATCGATGACCCTCTGTCCCGTGATGAGCGGCTCTGTCAACCTCTCCTTGGAAAGACTGGGACGGGCCTGCCTCACCGGCCAGCGCTGATACATCGAAACCGGATACTCTTTCCCTTGATTGGAAATTACCGCAAGAGCTTCTTCAATTGTATAATCACCTTCTTTAAGGATGGAGACAACCCGGCCTTGCGCTTGAGGAGGAATCAAGACCCTGTGCTCAATAAGGCTTGTCTCAGGCACTAACCCAAGTATGGCCCCTGGCTTGACCTCATCCCCGGCTTTCAATACCGGTTTGAAATGCCATTTCTTATTTCTATCCAAAGCCTGGGCATGGATCCCTTTCTGGATATACTGATCTCCTGTGTTACGGATTACTTCCAGCGGCC
Organism: uncultured Planctomycetales bacterium; assembly: GCA_964483535.1. Classification (GTDB taxonomy): domain Bacteria; phylum Omnitrophota; class Gorgyraeia; order Zapsychrales; family Fredricksoniimonadaceae; genus JABDGZ01. Next base: position 6,294 of record CAZABZ010000018.1, read on the forward strand.
GCTGTATCCCGTCGTAGATCATACCGATCAGTCCCGGCCCCAATTCCACGGCCAGCGGCATCCCCGAACCATAAACCGGAGCGCCGGGCTTGAGGGACGTAGTGTCTTCATAAACCTGGATAGTGATCTTATCAGCATTCAGCCGCACAATCTCTCCCACGAGACGGTCTTCCCCCACCTCGACCATCTCCAGCATATGGGCAAGACCCTTGCTCTCGGCCTCGACCAAAGGGCCGGCCACCCTTGAAACAACACCAATGACTTTAAACATTGTCACCAAACATCTCCTTTAATATACCCATCCGGACATCCTCGTACGCCCTTGAGAGGCGCGCGCCGAATGTATTATCGTATTGGCTCTTCCGGTCTTTCGATCTTAAAACAACGCCGATATCCTTTACATCCTCTGATAACTCCAATCCGAGAATAATATCTTTGCTATATTTTTCCTTCAATAGATGCTTAATCTCATCTAAAAAAGAAGGGACTAAAATGTTTTTGTCGCAAGCGGCGGCAAGAACGTCGATCCGGTCACAATCCAGAACTAACGCGCCTTGGACAATCATCTGCTTTAAATATTGAGGATATTCCGACGAAGAACGAAAACCCGCTGCCCTGGCCTTAATTCCATCCATGACCTGTTCTAAGACCTTTTCACGGGCAGTCAGAATAGTCCTCCTCGTCTCCAGGTTCACCATTGACAGTATCTTTCTTTCCAAAGCCGCAGCCTCAATGTGAGCGGCATCCAGCATCTGACGCCGCATCTCCTCGATCTGGACGCTATTCTTACTCAAAATTTGATCAACCTGTGCCTTGGCCCGGTCAAGGATCTCCCCTGCCTCTTTCTGGGCGTCCCGCATGATCTGAACACAAAGGCCATCCGCGCAATCTCCCTCAACCGGCTTGAGCACTGTGTCCATCACAGCTTTACCCCCACGGTCTGTTGCACGACATTCAACATATTCTTCCTTCCAGGCGCCGGGCCATTACGGTCCGGGACCTCGACGATAAATGGAAAATTCGACTTGGATAAGAATTTATCCACATCCTGTCTGATCGATGCCGCCAGCCTTTCTGTGATGATCACAATGCCGACTTGCGGCATGGCTGTCACGGACAGGAAGGCCTCCCGGGCCTGCTCAGTCGTTGTGACTACACGCCCTTCTACACCCGCCAACTGGAAACCTGTGACCGTGTCCTCATCACCGATACAGAAGTATTTCATTTCTTCTCTTAAACCCTTCCCAGGATCATGATGGCAACAATCAACCCGTAAATCACGATCCCTTCGGCCAAACCAACAAAAATAAGGGCCTTACCGGTCATTTCCGGTTTCTCGCTGATGGCACCAAGTGCTGCCGCCCCGACGTAAGCGACAGCAAACCCCGCACCCAAACAGCCGAGACCAACCGCCACGGCAGAGGCCAAGAACGCCCCTTTCATGAGACCAGCCGATTCCGGAGTTATTGCTTTTACGGCCTCGGTGGTCTGGGCCAAAGCCGCGTGCGCCGCCAGAAACCATCCGGCAACGACCACAACCAGCAACATCCCAAACGACATCAGCACCTTTACCTTAAAATTCGTTACCGTTTTTTGTCTTTCCATACCCTCTCCTCTGCGTTAAGATTGCAACCCAAATCTAATGGGTCTGTATAATTTTCCTTCGCCTTCAAAAAATTTAGAAAAGAACTCGTAGTATTCCAACCTTATTACCTGGATGGCCACAATCATACCTTCAAAGACAAAAATGAAAATATTCCCTAAAATAACGATCAACATCGATCCCACACTCCCCATGACAGTGTGCTTGATCAAATCCGCCAAAGTAAAAACTGCCAAAAAGAGCCCAGCGTGCGCCAAAGCAAAAGCCGCGACACGGATATAGGATAAAGTATTCGCCAAATATCCTGTGAATATCTCCATCACTTCTATAACGGTTTCTATGAAATACGTCAAAAACCCTTCCTGAAACATCCGGCCGCGTTTAGATATTATTTCCTCGAGAGGGGCTTTCAAAAATAACAGGAAAACAGGGACGCCCATCAACAACACGACCCATCCAAGAGGCAATGGCCCTGCCTTGAACGCAAAATATCGGACCGCCAAGGCAACCCCAATCCAGTAAATAAGTCCCCCAATTAATCCGGTCTTTCCAAAAATAATCTTTGAGATGTCTTTGGCCCTTACGGCATTGACAATATTGATCCCAATGCCAAAACTAATGAACACAATCCCTAAACCTACCGCGATGGGCAAAAAAGACAACATGTTATGAAAAGGATTCATCCATAATGCCGGCATAATCCCTTCCATCCCAAAAAAATCGCCGTAGAGCAGCCCAAAGACGGTCGCAGCCGCACCGCAATACGTCATGAGAAAACCCACCCTTGAAACCAAACTTCGATGCTGCTTAGTCAAAATAACTCCGGCGGCAAATAGGACCAGACCCTGGCCAACATCACCAAACATAGCGCCGAACATGATCAAAAAACTGATCGCCACAAATAAAGTTGGGTCAACCGAAGTGTATTCAGGAATGCCAAAGTTAGTCACAATCATCTCGAAAGGCTTGATGAGATCCGGATTATCCAGGAGTACCGGTACTTTTTCCTTTTTCTCCCTGATCGCCGTAACATTCTCCGGCCTTTCTTCATGAAGAAAACAGCGCTCCCCGGCAATTTTCTTTATGTCATTGATGATCTGCTCACTGCGGACTTTGGGCATCCAACCTGATATCAAATACGTCCGACCGGTCTTGTGGAAATAGCTCTGCGCGTTCGCTATCACCGCTGCGGCGCTGGACTGGGAAAATAAACCCAATAATTCCGGCGTAAATCGATTGCCATCCTCCGCGATCCGGGCATCAAGGGCCTTGATTTCTTCTTCCAGTTTTGCTTTTTGGGGCCCTTGGAGGGCTTCTTGGGGGACCACTATCCTTTCAACGGCCGCTTGCGCCAAAACTTTTTCCAAAATAGAGGCATCTTTCTTTAACACCATGACTAGAATTTTCGTTTGAATACCCTCGTTCTTAAAAGGCAAGACCACATGCGGGAGTAAAGCCAACCCTTTCTCCAACAGGACCAAATTCCTCGAGTCAATTTTGCCCGCAATGACCTGGAGAAAAGTGTAATTGTTTTTCGCGAAACTTCCGATATCCGCAGGGCCTAACGTATCCAACTGATCCATAATATTCTGCCGGTCCTTCAACTGCGCCAGGAGTTTCTCTTTTTCATGACATTTAGGAAGCAACTGCTCTTCAATGGATGTCAATTGCTGTAAAATCTTATCAACATTTAATCCGGAAGAATCAAATTCAACGCTCTGGGCACCATCAACCGAAACCTTCAAATTCGTTAAGAGCTCCTGGACTCTCTTTTGAATATCCTGGCAACGGTTTTGGATATCCCCGGTCTCGACCAATTCCAATCCCTGGGCCCAATCTTCCAATTCTTTGATCCTGACCAAATGCAAAGCCTCCCGGCGCACCAGCATTTCCGTGACCTCATGCAGGTCCCTATCCAAAATAACAACACTAAACAATTCCATAGGCGCAGGCCTTAACATGCCAATATCCCCCTGATCTGGTCAGGTTTCATGCCGTAACTCTTACTGTAAAGAATGGAAATAATATTGCGCGTTTCAAGCCGTTTGAGGATAAGATAGCTCAAAATAGTACCGATAGTGAAAGGAAAACCTGCCAGTGCCCGTTTGGCCTCTTGGAGCGAGACTTGGATTAAAACGCTCTCCATCAAATGCAACTGGGAGCGGTCCATCCCTTTGCCTAATAGCTCGGCCAGATCATGATAGGGCCCCTTTGCCAAACCCTGGAACATTGCCTGTAGCAATTGTTCATTGGTCTTGTATCCCCGAGGGAGCATCATCGAGGCCACTTCACTGAAAGGAAGGTCGTAATACCCTTTGAGCCTGATCAGTCCACTAATATTCTCAATGTCAATCTCAACGCCCACCATGCGTTTGGCGATCTCACGATCCTGCCTGGGCAACCGATCAATCTGGCACCAGAGGCGATCAAAATAATCCCGGTCCAGGGCCGTTTCAATATAAAAAAGCGATCCTGTTTTCTCATACTTTTCTTTACCGGCGAGGATTGGTTTCGCGAAAGGAGTATTCGCCAAAGTCCCTGCCAACTCATCGACATTCCGGGCGGCTATCTGACGCCCTTCATCACCGGCCTTTTTATTCCAAGTTCTCAGCAGGACTTTAACTTGATCTAATTCATACCTCTCTTTTAACAATGCGATGATTTTTTTAAGGGCGCCATCCACCGGCAGCCCCCGCATGATTTTCTGATGAAGGCTGATGTCATAAGCTTCAAGCTCCCCCTCAATAAATTCAAGACCCTTGTCATGCAGAACGTCGATCCTGATAAGTGAGGAGTACGGAGTGTCCTTCAAAAGGGCGATGGCATCTTCAATATCTCTGGCCTGGATAAGCCTGTTAAAATCTTCCGCGCTTAAGGATTGACCGAGCATCGCACGGACTTTTGCATTAATAAAAGCATAGGTAGACAAATCTTGCATCTATACCCCGCTTTTTAAAATACTCCGAAAAAATTTTTCAGCAACAGCGTCGGTATGGCCGGAGAACTCCTTAAGGAGGGCATCAGCCCTTTGTGATGCGTCTTTAAGGGCCAATCTCTTTTTTCCCATCGCGTTCTCCCCTGCCTTACTCAACAGTTCGTCTTTCCGCGCAAGGGCGAGCTGTCGTTCTTGTTCCTTAGACTGACGGGCCTTCAGTTGGGCTTGCTCCACCATAAGGCGAGCTTTTTGGCTGGCCGCTTCAATACTATGTTTCGCGGATTCTTCTGTTTTCAGGACTTTATCCAGCAGTTCCTTCATATCGGCCCGGACCTCTTAAAATGAATTTCAATCATAGGCGCAATGTCAATATACCATAATAGAATTTCTTTATTTCAAAAAAAGAAAAAACCCTTTACAAGGCTGTAAAGCCTCATAAAGGGTTGAAAGACAAAGGCACCAAAACTAAATATGTTTTTCGCCCTTTACCGCCCCAGCCTCCCACTTTCCTACGCCAGCCATAACGTCCTTAAAACACAATTTCCCCAACTCATCAAAATTACTCTCTAAGATGCGCTGGATACGTCCTGGTTTTGAATAAAACTCACGCATACCCCAAGCTCCCAACCTGCCCAAATCCTCAATGCTTAAATGGTCGGTTGGCACAACCGGATGGAGAAAGTCCCATTTCAACATATCAAGATTATCAGGATCGATCCATCCGCGCTTTATCCCATCATCCCAAATAGGCGATCCGGGAGGCGGCGTAAGATATCCAACCCACATAACATCAGGATCAACCAGATCGGCGAACTCAAAACGCTTTTTGATGATGGCTTCATTGTCATAATCAAAACCAATCATAATGTCCCCAACAATGGCTATATCACTCTTCCTCAGTATTTCAATGGTCTTGAATATTTGATCAACGGTGATCCCTTTCTCCAATTTACGTAATTCATCATCGCTGGCCACTTCAATCCCAAACACAGCCATAAACAAACCCGCCTTCTTCATAAGCGGAATTTCTTTTTCAAGTTTTATCCAATCGCTGGCGCACCCTAAGCATACCCATTTCATCTTAATATTGCGCTTTATCTTTTCTTCACAAAATTCTCTGACGCGCTTTGGATTCAAAAGAAAATTGTCCTCCTGAATAACAATGACTTTAACACCAAATTTCTTTTCCAATAATTCCACCTCATCGACAACCTTTTGGGCTGATTTCGCGCGCCATCGATTAAAATGGTTAAGCGACCTTGGATCGTGCTCGCTCCACTCATAACAAAAAGTACAACCATGAGTGCACCCGCGGGAAGTAACGATCTCAACAAACGGCTTCCAATAGGTGTGCCCGACATATTTGTCCATAGGGAAAAGATCATACGCCGGCAAAGGAAGCATGTCTAAATCCTTAATGAGTGGACGTACCGGCCCGAAAAGAACTTCCCCTCCCTTACGGGATGACAACCCGGGAATATCGCTAAAATCTGTTTTCCCTTTATTTAAAGCATCCATCAAATCATTAAATGTAAGCTCCCCTTCGCCCATAACAACGAAATCAATGGCTGAATTCTTTTCAAGCGTTTCTTTGCCGAAAAAAGAATACCATAGGCCACCGACGACAATTTTGGTTTTCGGAAGGACCTTTTTTACCGCTTTAGCCGTATCATCAAAATATTTTTGCACCGCGAACCCGCCATATGAATGCAAAACATCACCTAAGACAACCACCTCAGGATTTTTGGCCTTGACTTGATCAAGCATGGCCTCAAATGGGATCTCCAGGGCCTTACAGTCTAAAACTTCCGGCTGTATTGTTCCCATCTGGCGGGCATAAGCCGCCCAGTGCGCGTGCATTTGATTAGGAGCAACGTGATGGCCATGCGTTGCCCAAGAACCCAACT
>CAZABZ010000019.1:0-9699 GCA_964483535.1 uncultured Planctomycetales bacterium
CTTTTGAACCCAATAATCCGCGTCTTCAGGGCGCCATGGCCATGTTAAGTGTTTTTAGGGATGATATTCCTGACGCTGAGAAACATTTTCGGGCGGCGATCAACGCAGAACCATTCAACCCGACGTATCATATCGGTTTAGGCACGGCTTTATGCCAGCAGGGTAAATGGATTGAAGGGCTGGAGCAATTTGTCGTTTTCGATCCGGGCAAAGATAAAGACTTGGTTCTGCGTCAGGAAAAGCTGACCATGACGCATATCCGTCAACAGCTTGAGGAAGGTAAGACTTTTGATGCCCGTGGGTGGTTGGCGATAGGGATTTATTATTTTAGGACCGGCAGGGAGACCCAAGCCATTGACGCATTTCTTAAAAGCGTCAGTTTAAATCCCAGGCAGGTGGATGGCTGGTTTAATTTGGGCTCACTTTTTGAAGGAAAGCGCAATTGGCCGGCGGCCAGGATGGCGTATAAAAAATTGTTAGATCTTCACGAGGGATCTTTTTTCCAAAGGGATTTTGCTTCAAGGCACTTAGCCGCTATGGCTGATCGGTAAAAATTATGTGGGATTTTATCCGTGATAAAAAAAGCAGGGGTTTCTTCCGGTTCTGGTTTGCCCAGTTGATTTCCCAGTTTGGCGACAGGGTCTATCAAATGGCTTTAGTTGGTTTAATAGCCATACGCAATCCAGGATCGTCGCTGGAAATGGCCAAATTGCTTTCTTTTTCCATCATTCCGGTATTTATCGTAGGACCGATCGCGGGGGTTTACATCGACCGCTGGGACAGGCGCAGGACCCTTTTTATCTGTGATTTTATCAGAGGGCTGCTGGTATTATTCGCGGCTTTTTATCTGATACATTTGCCTGTCATTTGGCCGATGTATGTGGTTGTTTTTGTCATTTTTTCCTTCAGCCGTTTTTATGTGCCGGCCAAAATGTCCTTTATTCCGGAGATAGTCCACGAGGATGATTTGCATATTGCCAATTCCTTAGTCACTACCACCGGCATGATCGCTTTGGTATTGGGGGCGTTATTGGGTGGATTGATTGTTGAGTATGCCGGATCTTTTGGAGGATTTTGCTGGGATGCGATGTGTTATTTTCTTTCAGGAGTTTTAGTTTTTTCTATCGCCGCATTAAGCCGCAGGTTGCCGAATAAAAGTGAGATTATCGCCGGGACCAAAGAGATACTGGAGTCTCAAAAGAGCGTTTGGCAGGAAATTATCAACGGCATCCGTTATATCCGTTCCAAGAAAGAAATTGGCCTTATTTTTTGGATGATGTCTGTCCTTTTTGCCGCGGCCGGGGCGATTTATGTGGTCATTATCGTGTTTATTCAACATGCTTTTCATAGCGTTACTAAGGATTTGGGTTTCCTGGCGGTACCGTTAGGATTAGGATTATTTCTTGGGAGTCTAGCTTATGGGAGGTGGGGGACAAAGGTTGCTGCTTTTAAGGTTATTTTTTGCTCGCTTGTATTAGGAGGGGGCATGGTGGTCCTGTTTGCTTCCACGGTTGAGTCAACACATAATCGCCTGCTGGCGTTGGGATTATCTTTTGTGTTGGGTTTTGTGGTCGGGCCTGTGGTGATCGCTTCCAACACCGTCGTTAATAAGGTTTGCTCCATGGAAATGTCCGGCAAAGTTTTCGCGGCCCTGGAATTTGTCATGCATCTGGCATTTTTGGCGGCCATGCTCTTGAGCGCTTTTTTAACCGAGCATATTGAGCGCCTTTGGATTTTAGTTGCTGTTGGTGGTATATTTATGGTGGTGGGTTTGGCTGGATTGTATTATCAACCCTTGGGCCCAAAGAAAGCTTAAGATGACCGAGAAACAGGGAATATTGAACTTTGCGGTGTTGGCGTCCGGGCGCGGCAGTAATTTAAAGGCCATTATTGAGGCTGTTAAAAGCGGGACCATAAAAGCGCATTTAAAGGCCGTTTTCTCCGATAAGAAAGACGCTTATGCCCTTGAACATGCCCGAGAGGCTAAAATTCCAACGGTCTTTATCAATCCCAAAGATTTTAATGATCGCGAATCTTATGACCGGGCCCTTGTCCAACGGTTACATGAGTTCAAAATAGATTTTGTTGTCCTGGCAGGGTACATGCGTGTACTGAGCAGCTATTTTATCCGGCAATACCCGGATAAAATCCTTAATATCCATCCATCCCTGCTTCCCGCCTTTAAAGGGACCCACGCCATTAAAGACGCTTTTGACGGAGGCGTTAAAGTCACAGGCCCTACCGTGCATTTTGTCATCGAGGAGGTTGATGGAGGGGCGATCATTCTGCAGGAGCCTGTGCGCATTGACCCTCAAGACAGCTTCGAGTCCCTTGAAGAAAAAATCCACCAAGCCGAACACCGCATTTATCCTCAAGCCATTGATCTTTTTGTCCGCGGCAAATTAAAAATCGTGGGTAGAAAAGTTGAAATAGTTTAACGCTTGGCCGGAAGAACTTTTATTGTTCTTTGAAGGTGGTTTTGCCGTTTTCAAAGATGATGTGAATGAGCTTGCCGTTTGATTTTTGGTTCTCGCCTTTTGGTTTATCCTCGCCGAAAAAGTCCAGTTGCCCCGGGCTAAAGATCATTTTCTTTTTGGTCCTGATATCGTCCGTGCGCACTTCTTTGAAATCTTTAAAATGGTAATAACGGGTGGTGTCGGCAATAATGCCGATGATGGCTTCTTCATAATTCTCCTGGGGTGGAAAATCACTTTGGGTGAATTTAAAACGGATGCGGTTGACCATTTGTTTGGTCAGGAAATCCGGCAGGAGGATATCATTGTATTCTAAATGCTGGCCGATCTCATCGCCGATATAATCCGTATTGCCTTTCGATTCCTGCAGGACGCGTTTGCTGAATTCGTCATAAGGAAGGCCTTCCACCGAAGCCATGCGGTAGTCTTCCAAATAGAAAGTATAGCGGGCCTCGATCCCTTTTTTAATGTCAGTGATGGAGATGACCACAAAAGAGATGGGCGTCTGGGGGTCCAGCAGGGTTTCGGTGACAGCGGTAAACAGATTATTATAGAGTTTATTGAAATAGTCCGTGCCTTCGTTACGGATGCCTTCGTTTTGCAGGTCGGATTTAACTTTTGGGATGACATCATATTCAAAATAAAATGTGCTGTCTTTATAGGAACCGTTCAGATAAAGCAAACTATATTTGGCCGGTTTTTTGAGAGGATCAGGAGGGGATGGGGCTTCAGCCGCGAAATCAAAAAGAGTTTTATCAGTCGGCGCGTAGATCCAGAAGGTCCTGCCGACTACGCGGGTCAGGCATTTGATATTGTAGTCTTTGCGGCATTTGAGCTCGAATTTTTTTTGTAAATCCGTCGGCGATGGACGCGGGAGCGCGATTTTTTTAGACGAGCAGCCCCCCACAACTGCGAGCATGCACAAGAGACACACACAAGCCAATACAGCTTTAGGAAGTGGCCACGATCGGGCGTGAAGTGGGTTTGATGCCGAATTTTTGGAAAATAGCTTCAATTTCATCATATTCTAATTCACCTTTAGTCAAAAGCTCTTGGGCGAAATAGTCCAGTAGTTTGCGGTTTGTATTCAGGATCCCTAAAACTTCCGATAAACACTCTTGCAGGATGCTCTGCACGTCATCATCGAGAATTTCTTTGGTTTTTTCCGATATAAAGGACTGCTGGCCGTAGGCGCCTACTAAATGCTCCCAATTGCCGATGCGTCCGGACTTGCCCATGCCGTATTGCCAAACCATGTCGCGGGCGAATTCCATGGCCGCTTGAAAATCAGCGCTGACGCCGGAGCCGGTGGTGGCGTATTTAATGGTTTCCGCCGCGTAAGAGGCCAATAAAACTTTGATTTGGGCCTGGAACCATTCTTTTTTACGGATATGCACTTCTTCCCGCGGACGGGGGGCGACAAAACCAAGAGCGCCTTTGCGCGGAATAATGGTCGCTTTGATGACGTCGTCGGTGGGGTGCAGGATGTACCCGATAATAGCGTGTCCCGATTCATGGTACGCCACCCATTCTTTTTCCGCGGGGCTTAAAATCGTATTGGATTTCGCGCCATAGAGGATACGGTCATAGGCATCAGAAAGGTCTTTGCTGTTAATATGATCACGTTTATCCCGCAAGCTGATCAGCCCTGCTTCACGGATCATGCTGTCAATATCCGAGGGTGAAAACCACAAGGTTTTGCGGCCAAGCATTTGGGGATCGACGGACGCGTCGGTCGTGACCTTGGTCAGGTAGTATTTAAATAGTTCAATGCGTTCATTGAGATTGGGAAGGTTGACGTAAATTTTGCGTTCAATGCGTCCGGCGCGTAAAATAGCAGGGTCCAGTTTAGTCTCAGAAATATTGGTGGCAGCGATGACCACGATATTATTTTCCTGCTGGCGCAGGCCGTCGATTTCCATTAAAAATTGATTGATAGTGGCATTATGTGAAATTCCGCCGCCATACCCGCGCTCTTCGACGCGATGGGTGGCAAAGGTGTCTATTTCATCGAAGAACACAATGCATCCGCCTTCGGCTTTGGCCAACTGACGGGCTTCTTTGAAAATGCTTTTCATTTTCTTTGCGCCTTCGCCCACGAAGATGCCGACCAGATCACTGCCCATGGCCGAGATAAATGGAAAACCGGATTCTGTAGCCATGGCCTTGGCCAAATAAGTTTTTCCGCAGCCCGGAGGGCCTAAGAGCAAAATACCTTTGACGATTTTCCCGCCCACGCTTTTAACACGGTTGCGGTCTTTCAAGAGTTCCACCAGCTCCCAGGCTTCTTCCTTGGCGCTGGTCATGCCGATGACCTCGTTCCATTTGACATTGACTTTATTAGAAAGGATTTTGTCTTCACCGGTTTTTTCTATGTTACTCATCACATCATTCATGGCCTTGAGCATATCTTCCTGTGTGACGCTGGAGCGCTTGTCCCTCATCACCAGGACACTCGCTTCGCGGACCATATTATGGATGTCCGCCGGGGAAAACCACTGGGCCTTCTCGGCGATGAGGGGCACGTCGATAGAAGGGTCGGCAGCAACTTTTTTAAGGTAATAGCTTATCAGGGCTTCGCGTTCTTTAGCGGTGGGCTTTTCAAGGCTGATTTTACGGTCAAAACGGCCTGAGCGCATGATGGCGGTGTCCATTTTTTCCGGCGGCATGTTGGTGGCGGCGATCACCACGATATGATTCTCACGCTTTCTTAATCCGTCCATTTCAGTAAGGAATTGATTGATGGTGGCATTGTGCGAGATGCCTCCGCCGAACCCCTGATCTTCGACGCGCGGGGTGGCAAAAGCATCGATTTCATCGATAAAAATGATGCAGCCGCCTTCCACCGCAGCTAATTGGCGGGCTTTTTTAAACAAGGATTTGATGCGCGCAGCGCCCATCCCCATAAAGATCGCCACAAATTCACTGCCTACCGCCGAGAGGAAGGGCAGTTTACACTCAGAGGCCATGGCCTTGGCTAAATAGGTCTTGCCGCAGCCCGGAGGGCCCACCATCAAAACACCCTTGATCATGGTGCCGCCCATGGCTTTGACCTTGCTGGCATCTTTGATGAACTGGACGATTTCCCAGGCATCGCGTTTAGCATTTTCCATGCCGATGACATCATCCCACTTGACATCCGCTTTGGCTGTTTCAGCGCTGTCCTTGCCAAGCATCTTGTTCATGCCGCCGCCCATCATAAAATACATTTGGAACCAGGAAAAAAGGATGGCCTGGACAACGCCAAGGACAAGAAATATTACTAAATAAATGCCCATTTGGGCCATCATGCTTTTGCGGAAATATCCTTCCATGCCAAAGAAACTTGTTCCCCCGTAATATATAAAAATAATGATAAAGGATACAAGCGCTGCCCCTATGGCATAAAGTAAAAGGCCTTTCCAGTACACCTGGATAAATTTAACAAAACGACTTTTCATCATAAGTCCCTTCCTAAATACTAATAAATCTGATTCTAGAAAAGTGCCGTTACCTCAATTTAAACGACCATCAGTATAGCATAGAAATAAAAAGTTTTTCTTAAAATGTTTAATGTTGTATTAGCTGAGCTGCTCTGATTTTATCTACTATATCTTGAGGCGCTGGGGTTGTGTCAGCAGGTGTGATGCTCTCAGAATTAACTGTTAGGTATTTGGTTGTTTCAGCTGATTGCCTAGCCTCGGCGGCAAGTGCTTGGTTGGCCGCCACCAGTGCGGAGAGCGCAGCATTTTGTTGATTCTGTTGCGCAATGCTTTGTGAAACCGCACCGTCTGAGGGGATGGGATTTATGGTGGGAAGATTAGATGGATTTGGTGGATTGGGGGAATTAGATGCCCCAGATGAAGTGGTAGATGAAGTAGTAGATGAAGTAGATGAGCTGCCCATTCCTGCAAGACATCCTGGAGTACATTCTGGATCGCATTCTGGGATACATCCTGGATAACAGCCTAGAACACATGATGACCAAGAATTTGAAGTGTTTCCCGAAGTGCTTCCCGAGGTGTTTCCTGAAGTGCTTCCTGAAGTGCTTCCTGAAGTGCTTCCTGAACTGCTTTCTGAACTGTTTCCTGAATTATTCTCTGAATTGTTCCCAGGATTATTTCCTGAGTTGTTCCCTGCATTATTCTCCGAGTTATTTTGCAAGCCGCTTTCTGAATTATTTTGTGCGTTGTTCTCCGGGTTATTTTCCGCATTCATTTCCGAGTTATTCTCCGGATTGTTCTCCGCGTTTTCTTCAGCAAGATTCCCTGTTTCTTGGCCCGCATTATTTGCTAAATTGTTTCCTGGATTATTTTCTGCGTTGTTCTCTGCGTTGTTCTCTATATTAGTTCCCGGGGCATTCCCAGTATTATTCCCGGCATTATTTTCTCCTTGAGCAGGATTAGTCCCTTGGGCAGCATTAGTCGTCCCTTGGGACGCTGTGGCATTTGCGGTTGTTATTGAATTCAGGTTTTGTTGATTCGTCGCGAAATTTCCTATTTTTTCGAAACCAGCGGTGGCCCGGCCGGAAGGGTTTGGGTTTCCTAATCCCATCATACTGGCCAAGAATTGGAAAAAATTGTTTTGTGAGGAAACGTTTGATGCCGTGGGCAGTATTCCTCGGGTTTTGCTCTGCGTTTGCTGGTACGTCCCATAGGCGACAGCCATCAGGATGACTAAAATCCCCAGCATCCATTTTATCGCCGATGTGTTCTTTTTTTTCATAAAGCGTTCCTTGCCTTATCCGCAAACTCCCAAGAAGCATTCCGAAATGTTTGATTTTGCATAAACAGCATTGCCCGCGCTATTGACAAGAGGCGGGAAGGCCGGCGGGGCCAGCGTCGCAAGTCTGGTATCATAAGATTGGATCTGGTTCCACCCGTCTACCAATTGTCCGTTATTATTAACAATACCTGTGCATCCGGAAGAGTAGTTGATCAAACTGCCGAATTGATTCATGACAGCCCCATCCAACCCACCACCAATAGGGTCCGGATTTTTCGAATATTGATCGACGTTAAATGAGCCTTGTAAAGCAACAAGAACTCCATCAATTGTAAGTTGGGCGGGGGCATCAGCTTCAATGACAGTGATATTTTGATTGGCCACCAATCCCAGCATATTGGTGCTGGATGGGTTGGTTACAGGGTTGGTATTGTATTGCACATTGCCTGAAATATAGACATTCTGGTCCGCGGCCACTGTCAACTGTCCATTGACGGTCCCTTGCACGGTGGCATTGCCATTTTGAGCAGAAGAATTGCAGTTAGGAATAGTTTTGGTGCTTTGCACATAAATGACCCCATTAGTGGGGATGGAGATGGTTGTATTGTTATATGCCGTTGTAGTCGTACAACTGCTATTCACGACATTTCCGGTCACAGTAATTGTTCCGGCGGGATTGAAGATGATCGTACTGGGGCCGGTCAGAATTAAACCGCCGTTAGAAGCCGCCGTTTCAAAGTCGTTTAAAGTGGCAGGTGGGGGCAAAGTGATGGCAGGAGCGTTATTCGTCAGGCCATCAGGGAAAATATAGCTCGGATCACTCGTTGTCGTAGAGTTCGGATTATTCCCGGTACCATAATGATAGTTAGGAGAAGCCCCGACCTCTGCTACCGAACCGTTAAAGACCGGGTTACCCATAATATTAAACGTTCCATTAGTTTGTATAGGCCCGGTGGTCAACATGCCGGATATCCACCATAAGGTCCCAAGTTGGGGGTTAACTTCCGTTTGACTCCAGTAGGCATATCTTGAGATCGCCGTCCCCATTATTTTTAATTGTAAGGTCCTTGATACGTTACCATAAGTGCCTTGAGAGGTTATAACATAGTTAGTCCGGGGTGAACTTGAATATACGATGGATACTATGTAGCTGCCATTAATTGAGCCTACTGAATATATACCATTGTCGGTGGTTGTTGCCGGGATATAAGGGACACTGCATGTGGATGGAATATTAGAATTAGAGCATGTGCTGGATGCGAAGGTGGTGAGGCCCGACTGCACAATGCGTTCGTAAGCATCTGCCAGTCCCGCGTCGGCGACATAGTAGGCTTTCTTTAGATTCGCGGTGCGGTTGGCCATAGAAACACCGTTAGCAACAGCCAGAATATAGACAGTCATGTACGAGATAATTAAGAAAAAGAATATCAGGGTAAAAGTGAGGGCGAAGGCTTTATTTTGACGGACGTTTATCATGGATGGTCCCTCAAAAGCACAAAGGTTGACGCGGTCCCGCTGGTGGCCAACCTTGCGTTCGTTACATTAGCCGGCAGGTTTTTTGTCAAGGCCACATCAATCTCAACAACATTCGCGGATGGCGCCAATGGACTGCCCACCTGAGCAGGCGAAAAGCGTAGTGTCAAAGTTGATGCCGCGGGAGCTGTGTAAATAGTTTCCTCTACAGTCCCTCCGCCGGTCGCGGGATGATGATATATGACGGATGTACCCGTGCTATTTAAATAATACCAACGGGCGGTAGAATCAGTGGCGGTGCAAGGACTGTCCTGGCAATAATACAGCTCGCCGGAAGTATCATTAGCATTACACGGGGCAGTTTGGGTCGAGCCGCCACAAGTATACAAATAACCTGTGCTGCCATTGGGGATCATATAAGAAACGCCCGTTGCCAAACGATAGACCACGCCTGATTCTATTTCTCCTTCAATAATTTTGCTAAGTACAATATCAGTCCCGTCCTGAAGAGTTTGTCCGGTTATTCCGGAAGAATAAGATTGGCTGGATACGGTATAAAAACTATATACGCCGGTCAGTAAAAGCACTGAAAAGGCGACCGCCATCATTAATTCGACTAAGTTAAAACCTTTGTTGTTCATTGTTGTGCGCATAGGCTTAAAAAGGCCCAATGATAGTTTTTAATTAAGCATAGGGTCATTGACTATGTCCTCGGCGTAAGTTTCGGTCATAGTAACTTTTAAGTTGACTATTTGCTCGACCCAGCTGATTGCAACCACGAAATGGTCCACGGTTGTGCTGGTGGTCGAGACCTTGGAGCTGTTGGTATAAACCGCCGGGGTCACCGTAATGGTCGCGGTGCCACAAAAAAGAGCAGGATTGGTACTGCAATTGGTATTGGTGTAGTTGCCTTTAGTATCCAGGACCACTGATGCGGGGCCTATAGTATCAGATTGTCCTGACAATAGGGGGCCGAGAGGAGACGCGAAATATGTAGATATGATTTGGCGTTGTGTTTCGATGATTTGCTGGGCCGCGTACGCCGCCT
>CAZABZ010000019.1:9799-12357 GCA_964483535.1 uncultured Planctomycetales bacterium
GTAGATATGATTTGGCGTTGTGTTTCGATGATTTGCTGGGCCGCGTACGCCGCCTGGATTTTATGTTTTGAATAGGAGGCTAATAATTGGCTATTAGTGATCATACTCGCCGCAAAAGGCAGGAAAATAAGCATTATCCCAACGCTTACGAGCACCTCCACGAGGGTAAAGCCGCTTTTTGTATTAGAAAATTTGGCCATTTTCAAGCCCGGATATGTGGTTGTACTTGACTGCATATCTAAACTATGTTAGATTACACAACCTTGAAGGGTCAACATAAAAATTTTAAATTTTGAAGAGGGAATATGTCTAAAATCAAATCTGTTAAAGCACGCGAAATCATTGATTCCAGGGGTAACCCGACTATAGAAGTAGATGTTCTTTTAAGTTCAGGGGCTTTTGGCCGCGCCGCTGTTCCTTCAGGGGCGTCAACAGGCGAACATGAAGCTGTTGAATTACGTGACGGGGATAAAAGCCGGTTCGGCGGCAAGGGTGTTTTAAAAGCCGTTGGGAATGTCAATACCACCATTGCCCAAGCCATTAAGGACAAGGAAGCGGATTTTAAGGCCATTGATAAGTTAGTCATTGCCTTAGACGGTACTGAGAACAAGGGCAGGCTCGGAGCTAACGCGATTTTGGGTGTGTCTTTGGCGGTGGCCAAGGCCGCGGCCAATGAAAAGGGTGTCTCACTCTATCAATATATCGGCGGGGGAGAAGCCCATATTTTGCCGGTACCTATGATGAACATCATCAATGGCGGGATGCACGCGGATAATAATTTGGATATCCAGGAATTTATGATACAGCCTTGCGGCGCGCCGACATTTTCTAAGGCCCTGCAGTGGTCGTGTGAGGTTTTTCATACGTTAAAAGGCATTTTGCACGATAAGAAATTGGCCACGTCCGTTGGTGATGAAGGCGGTTTCGCCCCGAATTTAGGCAGCAATGAAGAGGGGTTGGATATTATCATCCAGGCCATTGAAAAAGCGGGGTACAAACCCGGCAAAGATATTTTTATCGCCCTGGATCCGGCATCCACCTCTTTTTATGAAAACGGCCGGTATGATTACGATGGCAAGAAAGTTTCTTCGGCGGACATGATTGAGACCTACGCCAATATAGTTGCCAAGTACCCGGTGGCTTCCATTGAAGATGGTTTGGCTGAAGATGATTGGTCAGGCTGGAAGGGCATGACCGAACGTTTGGGCAAGAAAATCCAGGTAGTCGGTGATGATATATTCGTTACCAATGTCAAGCGTTTGGCGCGAGGCATTGACGAGAAAACCGCTAATGCGATTTTGATTAAAGTCAATCAAATCGGTTCCTTGTCCGAGACCTTGGACGCCATTAATTTAGCCAAGAAAAACAATTTCCATTCGATTATGTCTCATCGTTCCGGTGAGACAGAAGATGTGACGATCGCGCATCTTGTCGTTGCGACCGGTATAGGCCAGATCAAAACGGGTTCGCTCTCCCGTACTGACCGTATTGCCAAATACAACGAATTACTGCGCATCGAGGAAGAATTAGGTAAAAAAGCCCTTTACGCCGGCCAAAATTGGCCCAAGATTTATTAGATGCTTAAAAACGCTCTTTCATTGTTCATTTTGACGGTTGTTATCCTGGCGCTTTTTCTGCCGTCGTATTCGACGATGCAGGATTTAAAGCAGAAAAATCTTGAGTATGCCCGCAGGATCGCGGCATTGGAAGAGAAGAACAAAAAGTTTGAAGCAGAACGGCGCCTGTTGCAAACAAACCCTGATTATGTGGAAAAAGTAGGGCGCGAAACAATGGGTTTGATTCGTCCGGGAGAAACAGTTTACAAAGTTGTTCCGATGCAGCAGAAGCAGTAAATACAGTAGTTGTGATGTAGGTGAATAGTTGAGATGATATCGCGGGGTGGAGCAGCCCGGTAGCTCGCCAGGCTCATAACCTGGAGGTCATAGGTTCAAATCCTGTCCCCGCAACCAAATTAAAAAGGTCACCCTTTTAGGGTGGCCTTTTTAATTTGTCTGTCTGGACAGTTGCTTAACCTATGACGCGGATTTGCCGAAGGCAAAGACGCAGGTCATAAAGGTTCACTCCGAAGGAGCCCTCGAGCGAAGCGAGAGGCAATCCTGTCCCCGCAACCAATAAAAACAGACAGTCCCGAAAGGGGTTGTCTGTTTTTATTGTTAGAGATAAACAGGATTTGAAAGGGCCTGCCGCTCTCTGCGGCATGCAGGGCATTCAATATGCAATAGAATAGCCTCAGCCCTGTTTATAAAATGCGACCTTATAGGAGCATTTTATAGGGCGGGTGGCCGACCGGAGTCCCGCGATAGCGGGACGGAGGCGCCAAATCCTGTCCCCGCAATCAAATTAAAAAGGTCACCCTAAAAGGGTGGCCTTTTTAATTGACAATTGATTGGAGTTAGAACTTTTTATTTTATTGTGTAGGCAAAGTAAAAAGAGGAGGGTATAATTTTTTTGATGAAAATATTGGTCTATAAGGAGAATAAATAATGAGTTTTCAAGATAAATTTGAACGGTTTTTTAAATTACGTTTTGCGATCCTT
>CAZABZ010000020.1:0-11941 GCA_964483535.1 uncultured Planctomycetales bacterium
TGACGTTCCGGTGGGTGCTGATAATCCTGCCCGGGACGTGCTTGTAGAGGCAGGGGTTGAATCGTTCAGAGACATGGCTATGTCTGTCAAAGATTATAGTCATTCTGATTTTCCGGATTTATTAAAAGATTATTACGCCGTGCAACGGACGATGATAGAAGCTTTAGATAAGGACCAACCCGAACCCTTTGAACAAGCTTATGAACAGATGGTCTCTCTTGTTAAGTATTTAAGCCCGACAGCGTCATCAATTCCGTCAAAAAATATTATTGGGCAGGTTAAAAGCTTATTTAGTAAAGATAAGCGGCTTTTGTCGGAAATTGAAAGAATTTCTTCAGATGATCTGAAAAGAGAGTTGGTTGCCATTGGGGCGACAGATTTTCCTCAAGAAACAAAAAGAGTCATTAATGATGTTGTTAATGAAGTAGCCGAAGATCTCTTTGCCGATCCTGTCCAACAGCAAAGGATCAAACGGATGTTGCAGGAAGATATAGCCGTCGCTTCTTTTACTAATTTTATTCCCAAGGGAATATTGATGAAAGATTTTAAGAGTAACAGACGTATCATTAGAGATTTATTATTTCAACTTCATCTTATTGCCGGGCAATCATTTGGTGCATTTGATCCCCATTTGTCCAAAAAGGTCTTTTGCCGGCTATCCTTTGATAATATTGCTATTGCCCGTTCCACTCTTAAACATGAAATTATTCATTATTTGGCCGATAAGAAGATATTGCGAATTCCTGCGGAATGGGAATCCATAACTTATGCCGTCGATTTAATTGAGAGGCTAAAGAATATTGGGCCTACCTTACCGGAAGCAGAAGCTAAATTAAAGGACAATAGCGATGATTTTAGTGAGCCGGCCATTGTTGAGCTTTACAACAAAGGCAAGGAATTGGGTTTGTCGGGCCAGAGCGGGTTTATAGTGAATCCCGGTATTTCAGACCGCCAGGCAGGGTATTTTTCAATAAGTTATCTATTAATGTTAGTCAGGGAAGTATACGAAGCTAAAGGTATAAATACCGCGCGTTTAAATGATCCATACACGGCACAGCGTGCGGCCGGTATTATGATTGCCGGGATATTGATGGGAATCAATCAAACGGACACCACTCAAAAACCGATGAGATTACTTAAGGACTTTTTTGATGTGTTATGGCAGCGCTATGGAGACCCCACGGAAAAATACCCTCAACTTCCATCTGTGATCGAAGGGATCCATCAGGATGTTGAGAGTTTTGCTGTTGGTTACAGCGGCAATCGCGTTGCCTTGGAACCTGCGTCTTCTGGCCTTTGGCATTTCAACCCTGAGCAAGGGGTTTTGAGAGAAGTGGAAACAGATTTTTATCCCCGTGATTATGATGGCAGTAATACTGATGATTTTAATGGGCAAATGGCAGCGGCCCGGGAGCGTGTCTTAGGGCATGCGTTTTTGGCAATTAGCAAGGTAAAAACAGGAAAACACAATCTCATTACTCAATTGCCTGAATCTATATCGAGCCATCCGGCCATTTTGTCTTTATGGGACACTTTATTGTTACCTAAAACAGCCCAAGTCGGCATAAATCAGAATCTTACTAAATTAAAGGCCGGAATATTAAATCAGGATTTTCAAGGCTCAGGTTTATGGGTGATGAGGGCCATGCAGGATAGGTACATGATTGGCAATCCCTTAGTTGAAGAAGCCCTTTTCTTGTCTATGCCGCGCCATTTGAGGTTTCTGGATTCTTTATTGTACCGTCGGTTTTATTATGATCCTAAGACAGCTTCCATTAAAGATCCGCGAGTCAAAGATCCTGTGTTGGATGATGCCATAGCCCGTACTATGGGGGCATTGGACCAAGAAAATAATTTGGGCTGGGCAAAAGTAATGTATCAGCCCCAACAAGTGAGTGATAAAGAAATAATACAAGCTATAGAAAATGTGTGGCCTGTTTTTGAGTCACTATATAGGGAAGACATAAAAACAGAAGAGCGTTGGAGGGCCTATCAACGCCAAAAGAGAGAAGAGAAACAACAAGCCATCCGCGAGGCATTTGAGCAGTTGACCCCTGAGCAAATCCAACAACTTGATGAATATATTAATCAACTGCCGCAACACGTCCAACAGGCCTTAGCCCAAGCGGCAGAGCAGATGATGCAGCAGGCCATGGATGATTTTCAGAATATGTCCGGTTCTCCAATGGGGCAGCAGGGTCAGGGGTCGCAGGCGGGCAAACCTTCCGGCTCAATGGGGCAGGGACAATCAGCGCCGCAGCCCCAAGCACAAGACATCAAACAAACTTTAGAGCAATTGACAAGCCAATTGCAGCAGCTTACAGATCAGATAAAGGATGCGTCAAAGAATTTGGATGAAATTAAAGCTCAAGCCCAACAAATCCCATCACAGTCAGAGAATTTTGATGAAAATGCGCTGGAGAAACAGCGCCAAATAGCGGACAGCATTGGCCAGGATGCTAAATCGCTCCAGGACCAATCACAACAACTTTTAGAACAGGGAAGGGAGATTACCGCGGGTGTTCAATCACAGTCTGAGGGAACTCAAAATTTACAGCAGTCATTACTCTCTCCTGAAGAAGGGCAACAGCTGACGGATGACAATAAAAAGAATGTGGAAGAGGCCCAGAGATTATTAAATCAATTACATCAATTGCAGGGCCAAGTCAATGGTTTAAAAGACGGGACAGACGCGTTAAAAGATAAATTGTCAGAACCTAAGCCGGATATTTCTCAAGTCAACGGCCAAGTCCGTCAAATTGAACAAGCCGCTGAAGACATCCAATCTCAGATTGACCAGACAACAGGGACCAACAGGTCGTTAATACGGCAAATCCATCAAATTCAGCAAGGAATAGAGAATTTAAAAGAAAGCCTTCAACAAGCAGAGGGGGCACAAGGAGAAGGCAAGCAAGCTGTTGAGAGCCAACAGGCTTCTGAACAAGGAAAAGGGTCGCAACCTGCTGCTGAGTCTGCTGAAACAAAAAATCCTTCACAACCTTCGGGCCAACAGGAGAAGTTGACCACACCTGATACATTAGAGATCCCTACGGGACAGAGCTTAGATGAATTATTTCAAAATACATTTAAGCAGCGACCGCCATCGGTCAAAGCGGTGCCCGTTAAACCTGTTGATCTTAGGGAAGCGCAGCAACGGGAAGAGGATTTATTGCAAGAACGCACAGGGTTAAACGCCAAACAGCGCGCTGAGTTAGCCGGTTGGTACGACATAAAACTCAAACAGAATGGGAAAGTTGTTACAGTACGTACTTTAGTAGAAAACATGATCAAGGCCCTAAAAGTCTTAACGCTTCCGGCGGTGGATATAGCTTTTGAAGGCAGCAGGGAGCATGGTCCTATTTTAGATGATCTTGTCAAAGCTGTTATGGGGGAACCCGCTTATGGCAAATGGCAGCCTAATGAGCCTTTGCCTGTGAAGATGACATTTTTAATTGATACCAGCGGCAGTATGGATTTTGATATTGGAGAAAAATTCAAGCCTATTCAGATGGCCCGCATTGTATCATTTGTTTTATTAAATGCTTTGTTGGACCATAACGAAGAGCGTCGTTCCAAAGGATATCCTCCCATTGAGTTTGAAATTTCCTTGTTTAGGGATTCTGAAGCCAAACCATTGATTTCCCATGAAACCGTCAAGCAGGAAAACTTCCGCAAGGAAAGGGTCCTGTATGAAACATGGCAGGCACTCGATGCCGATGGAGGCACACATTATTCTAAAAATTTAGAAAAATTTACACGCCGCCTGGCATCTTCGCCGGACAGCGGTTTTGAAAAATCTGTCCGGGTGCTGTTTGCCATGACGGATGAAGATGTGAATGACCGTCAAAAAGCAACTGTGTTGGGCATTTTTGACCAGGCGCGTGAAGCCAACGTTCATCTTTTTGTCGTTCCGATGGGGGCCAGGGAGATGGTGAAGGCAACAACAATTCTGCATCAGGAACACCCCGAAGAAGTGATTAGTCCTGTGCCTTTTGAAAATCTTGCCTTTAACATCATGGATGCTTTCATGAAAACCCTCCCCGCTTTACCCAATGGCGCCACCTGGCTTGACACAGTCGATTCTGCCATGACAACAGCCGCAAGCAGCGTATCAGCATTGACGCCGATAAAAGGGTATGAGCACTTTTTTACTCAAACAATCCGTGGCAGGGAATTCCTTGTTTTTAAACGCGGCAATGAAACATTATATTGGGAACGTGGGCTGGGAGGGCTGGATGTCCCTCAAAAGACAGTCCCGGACATTGCTCCTAATGAGGACAAAATAGTCGCCATGCTTAATGCTTTATACCGTCCCAACAGCGCTTACACCAGTTATTCCAGTGATGGGAAATATTTCATTAGAGGCGTTGAAGATGGCCAGCTTGAATTGATGAGGCGCAACGCAAACGGAGACTGGGACGGTGTCAAACGTTTTGGCAAGCCTTCCCCTGTTACAAGCATGCGTCAGGGCAAGGCCGTTATTTTACAGAATGAACAGGGACTGCGTTGGAAAAGAGGGCCGCAAAACCAGTGGATGGTCAGTCAGAATAACGGGGATTTTCAGGTATTGAATTTCGATGTTAACTCCATAGAAGGCTGGGAATTCTATGAACAGGATGTAAAAACAATTTTAGGGTTTAACCCTGTGCAACGAAGGGTGGTTGTTTTCAATAAAGATAATGATCAATGGAATAGTGTTGTTGATCTGCAAATGGAAGAGGAAACCCGCGGGCTTTCTTGGGACGGTAAATATTTGGAGCTTGCCGGTGAAACAGGGCTGGGGAAAGATGAGATCGCCCTGGCCGCTGCTGCCCTGATTAACCAGGAGGTCTATTTTTTGGTAGGTAATTCGGATTTGGATGTGGAGGATTTGGTCACCGGGCACAGGTCATTAGGCAGCGGTGAAAAAGGGACATCCGGTGTCGAGCCGTCCCCATTTAACAAAGCCATGCATGAGGGGGCTTGGTATATTATAAGGGAAGCGCACAAGCTAAGGCCGGGAGTACTCAATTCTTTGAAAGCGCATATTACAGCCAAAGACCATAAGTGGCCTGTTATGCGTGGGGGCATTGAACGGTTTGAGACCGTTGTCAACCATCCTCGCGCCCGGCTGCTGACATCAGTGAATTTGATCCGTCGCGGCATTACAGGAGTAAGCACTGAAAACAATCAACCTATGCAGGAGCGCAAAGAGCTTTTGGAATTCTATTGGATGCCGCCTGAACAGGAAGTGGCCTTACAAACATCCTATGCTTTAAATTTCGCAAGGGCCAAGGGTGCTTTTGCCGATAATTGGCAACAATTCCAATCAGAGATCACAGCAGATATCACAAAACTCGTGGAAATATCCCGTGATCTGCGTTTGGCTTTTGCGGGCTACAATGCGAAACAACAAGCGGCTATTAGCCAGGATTGGAATTTACTGGATTCAAAATATTTAATACAGCGCATGGCCCAGGATGACCGGACAAAAAATCTTTTTCAAAATGGCCCGGCTTTTGCTACCGGAGAAAATTTAAAACGGCCTCCTTCTCCGCGTGTTATTGGCAATATCGTCCGTCATTTTATTCAATACCCCGACGACTGGAAATACCGCAAATTATCCACTATCGAGCGTTATTACAACTTTGACGCGGAATATGACAGGAACGGGACATACAGGCAAGCCCTTACTAATTTTGAACGTTTCGGTAAAGACACGCCCAATGTGCCGTCTTTAGTTTTAACTAAAGCATCATTTCACGTTGACGGCAAGTATTTGACGGTGACTCCCGGGAATGAAAACGGAGAGGTCTATTGGGACCCGGTGCGCGTTCCTTTGCATTCTCAAGCCAGCATTCGGACACAAGGGGTGCCGCAGGAAGTATTAGATTGGATCAAAAGTCCTCAAAACGCGTTAAAGCTTTACGAATATTTACAGGGCCATGCTTTGGGCAAGCATTTCATTTTTGTGGGTAAACCGGGTTCCGGAAAAAGCACCATGGTTAAGGCGATACAAAAATTACTCAATAAACCAGGGGAGTTAAAGGTAGAAATAAACGAAGAAACCAGGGCTGATCAGTTGACTTTCAGTCGTGAAATGAAAGATTTTCAAACACGGTTTTTTGAACAGACATTACCTGCGGCCATGGATGATAATGGAGAAGGCCAGGTTTTGAATTTGTCTGAAAGCACGCAGGGGCGTCCGGGCATGCTTTCTTTGCTTAATGAAGTCTCCGAGCGGAATATTTTGCCGGACCCGCGAAAGTCAAGCCAGTTATTGAAAGGCCAGGAAGGTTTTGGGATCATCCATGATATTAATCCTCCGGGCAGTGCTGACAGGATCCGGGAATTTCCTGATGACTTTTTGGAACGTCATATGGTCATGCGTTTTTCTGCTATTTCTCCTCAAGCCATGCAGCAGTATTTGATGGAAGCCGGCAGGGGCCAAACCTTGCTTGAAGGTGCCGCGATACAGGTGAATCCCCGCCTGATCGGTGAGCCCGAGTTGGATAATAAACACATGCCCGTGCTGTTTTCTGATGGAGAAACAAAATATACCGGGCTTATTGGCTTATACCAGGACTTGGTACGAAAGATCATTAATGACCCAAATTTTTTAGGCCGTGGGCGTGATATCAATTACCGCATGTGGCAGTATTTTGTCAAAGCTATTTTTGACCGTTATGAATTTGAGCGCAATAAAGGCAGGGCATCGCAGGACATCATTTTAGGCATCTTTTACGATATTTTTACTCTGGAAGGGGCCCCTTCCAAATTGATCGAAATGCGCAAGAATATATTAAATGCTTTTGAAGGCGCAAATTTATACAATCCTAAAGCTGGTCAAAATGTGAATGGCAAAACAGTCCAGGATGCTGTTGAGCAGTTGCTTAATAAAGAAGAGGTCATCATCCAGGCCCTTCCTCTATTACGTATACCCAAAAGCGGCAATCTTGAAATCGATGGTCTTTTGCGTAGTTTGCAGCAAAACACTTTTGATTCTATTGTTAACCGTAATTTACAACAATTGCAGGACATCGTGCTCCAGTTTTTAAACAAAGATGCCTACAAAAAACTGGGAATGGCAGCCAAAATTCAACATTTGAGTACTATCGTGGAAATCCATCAGATTTTAGGCTTGATTGCCCAGCATCGATTTTCTTCTCAAGAAGGTCCGGCCTATGGCAGTGATGCTCAAGGAACGTTAGGGTTAATTCAGGAAATTATTGAAGGCTTGGTTATCAAAGAATTCGGCTGGCCTAAGGAAGTTTTAACACAGCCATTGGATAGCGCCATGCTTTCGGATGAAACGCTTAAAGCAATCAATACCGGTTTTACAGACATTGACGAGACCATAGTCCAAATCTTGATGTTTAAAGATACTCTTAACGATTATACCCAAGGGCGGTTAAAGGCGCTTAATGAAGCTATTGCCGGAATGGTTAATGGCCAATCTCAAACAGAACAAAGGGATATTTTAGAGAAAATAAAGGAAGTTTTAAACGCAGTCAATAAGGACAATATTTTTGATGGAGTTATACAAAAGATTAAAGAGGAAATCAATACTTTCAGCGCGTTCGTAAAGCCAGTTGGAAAAGAACAAGTGCTTTCAACAAAGGGATGGGAAGAACAGTTAAAGCAAGTGGAAGAAGAATTAGCAAAGCTTAAAGGAACGGTTTTATCGGGCGGCAGTACATACGGACCGATATATCAATTACCGCCACAAGATCCTTATGCTCAATTGGCCCAACAAATACGCCAGGCGCATGGGGAGAAGGAATGGATTTCTTCACTAATTTCCTATGAAATCAACGGCCAGAGTCGTTATGTGAGTATGGGAGAAGATGGTAAAGCTTATGAATATGTGATAGAAAACGGACAGGTGAGGAAATTAAATGAAACAGAAGAACAATTGGCCAAGCAGATACGTCAGGCGTATGGGGGTAGTTGGATTTCTTCACTAACTTCCTATGAAATCAATGGCCAGAAGCGTTATGTGAGTATGGGAGCAGGTGGTCAAGTTTATGAATATGTGATAGAAAAGGGACAGGCGAGGAAATTAAGTGGAACAGAAGAACAATTAGCCAAGCAGATACGCGAGGCGCATGGAAATAGTTGGGTTCGCTCACTAATTTCCTATGAAATCGACGGCCAGAGGCGTTATGTGAGTATGGGAAGTGTAGGTAAAGCTTATGAATACGTGATAGAAAACGGACAGGCGAGGAAATTAGAGAAAGAAGAAGAACAATTAGCCAAGCAAATACGCGAGGCGCATGTGAGTAGTACGGTTAGATCACTGACTTCCTATGAAATCGACGGCCAGAGGCGTTATGTGAGTATGGGAAATAATGGTCAAGTTTATGAATACGTGATAGAAAACGGACAAGCGAGGAAATTAGAAGGGACAGAAGAACAATTAGCCAAGCAGATACGCGAGGCGCATTTGAGTAGTGCGATTTCTTCATTAACTTCCTATGAAATCGACGGCCAGAGGCGTTATGTGAGTATGGGAGATCATGGTAAAGTTTATGAATACGTGATAGAAAACGGACAGGCGAGGCAATTAGGTAAAACAGAAGGACAATTGGTCAAGCAGATGCGCCAGGCGCATGGTAGTAGTTGGATTGATTCACTAACTTTCTATGAAATCGACGGCCAGAGGCGTTATGTGAGTGTGGGATTTGGAGCATCTGCCTATGGGCAAGACTTGAAAGAAGCTGGTGCATTATCCGCCCAACAACAAGCGAAAATACAAGAACTTGAGCGCAAACGGGACACCTTGAAACAATTATTGGCAGTGGAAGCAGAATTAGCAAAGCTTAAAGGAACGGTTTTATCGGGCGGCAGTACATACGGACCGATATATCAATTACCGCCACAAGATCCTTATGCCCAATTAGTCCAACAGATACGCAATGCGCATGGGAATAAGCGGATTAATTCACTAATTTCCTATGAAATCAACGGCCAGAGGCGTTATATGAGTATGGGAGGGTTGGGTGAAGCTTATGAATACGTGATAGAAAACGGACAGGTGAGGAAATTAAGTGAAACAGAAGAACAATTAGCCAAGCAGATACGCAAGGCGCATGGGGTTGGTGCAATTGAATTCTTAACTTCCTATAAAATCAAGGGCCAGAGGCGTTATGTGAGTATGGGAGATTTTGGTCAAGCTTATGAATATGTGATAGAAAACGGACAGGCGAGGCAATTAGAAGGGACAGAAGAACAATTGGCCAAGCAGATACGCCAGGCGCATGGTAGTAGTTGGATTTCTTCACTAATTTCTTATGAAATCGACGGCCAGAGGCGTTATGTAAGTATGGGGAATAGGGGTGAAGCTTATGAATACGTGATACAAAAGGGGCAGGTGAGGAAATTAAGTGAAACAGAAGAACAATTAGCCAAGCAGATACGCAAGGCGCATGGGGTTGGTGCAATTGAATTCTTAACTTCCTACGAAATCAACGGCCAGCGGCGTTATGTGAGTATGGGAAATGATGGTCAAGCTTATGAATACGTGATAGAAAACGGACAGGCGAGGAAGTTAGAAGAGCCAGAAGAACAATTAGCCAAGCAGATGCGCGAGGCGCATGGGAGTAGTATGGTTAGATCGCTGACTTCCTATGAAATCGACGGCCAGAGGCATTATGTAAGTATGGGGAATAGGGGTGAAGCTTATGAATATGTGATAGAAAATGGGCAGGCGAGGAAATTAGAAGGGACAGAAGAACAATTGGCCAAGCAGATGCGCGAGGAGCATGGGAGCGGTTCAATTTATTCACTAATCTTTTATGAAATCAACAATCAGAGGCGTTATGTGAGTGTTGGATCTTTGGGAGCATTTGCCTATGGGCAAGATTTGAAAGAAGCTGGCGCATTATCCGCACAACAGCAAGCGAAAATACAAGAACTTGAGCGCAAACGGGACACCTTAAAACAATTATTGGCAGCGGTTTTACCAAATGTCAGCACATACGGGCCGGTATATCAATTACCGCCGCAAGATCCTTATGCCCAATTAGCCCAACAAATACGCCAGGCGCATGGGGAGAGTGCGATTTATTCACTGACCAGCTATGAGATAAGCATAAAAGGCCAAGAGCAGAGGCGTTATGTGAGTATGGGAAATGATGGTAAAGTTTATGAATACGTGATAGAAAACGGACAGGTGAGGAAATTAGAAAAAACAGAAGAACAATTAGCTAAACAGATACGCCAAGCGCATGGGAGAACTTGGATTTATTCACTAACCTCCTATGAAATTGACGGACAGATACGTTATGTGAGTATGGGACAAGATGATAAAGCTTATGAATACGTGATAGAAAACGGACAGGCGAGGAAATTAAAAGGAACAGAAGAACAATTAGCCAAGCAGATGCGCCAGGCGCATGGGAAGTTTGGGGGGATTTATTCACTAACTTCCTATGAAGTCGATGGCCAGAAGCGTTATGTGAGTATTGGAATTTCGGGTCAAGCTTATGAATACATGATAGAAAACGGACAGGCGAGGCAATTAGAATATACGGAAGAACAATTAGCCAAGCAGATGCGCCAGGCGCATGGGAATAGTTGGATTTTTTCACTAACTTCCTATGCAATCAACGGCCAGAGTCGTTATGTGAGCATGGGAGCTGATGGTGAAGCTTATGAATACGTGATAGAAAACGGACAGGCGATGAAATTAGAAGGAACAGAAGAACAATTGGCCAAGCAGATGCGCAAGGCGCACAGGGGTGGTTGGATTAGTTCATTAATTTCATATGAAATCAACGGCCAGAGACGTTATGTGAGTATGGGAGGAGGAGAAGCTTATGAATACGTGATAGAAAATGGACAGGCGAGGAAATTAGAAGAATCAGAAGAACAATTAGCCATGCAGATGCGCCAAGCGTATGGGAGTGATGAAATTTCTTCACTAACTTCTTATGAAATCAACAACCAGAGGCGTTATGTGAGTACGGGATCTGGAGCGTTTGCCTATGGGCAAGATCAAAAACAAGATCAATCTATGAAAGTTAATGGGCCAGGAGGTATAGATTTAACCCCTGCTAATATGAATTTGCAAACCCAAAACAATGGTGGCGAAATCAAATTTCACCTCGATCCCGCCCAGCTCGCCCAACTGCAAAACGCCCCGGGCTTTGTGCCGGTGATTATCAATATCCGGCCGATGACGAATTTAAGGATGTTTCTTGGGCTAAAAGAACAAGAAAATAATACACCACTAATACAAATGAATACATGAAAACTCCGTTAATAACCCTAATTATTGTGGCCTTTTTGGCTAATACGTTTGGGCCTATACCTTCAGCCCGGGCCCAGCTTGCCTCACCGTTAGGCGGGGATTTCCGTTTGCCTGCGCCCGGGGTAATGGTGTCTTTAAGTTCTGCTTTTAACCCTCCGATACTAAAGGGCATCAAAGTCCATCCCGATAACCCATTCCGCTTTGATTTTATTCTTGATAAAGGTGATTCCCTTCCAAAACGTATGTCATCCCCGAGTGTTTCTGTCGGGGATCCACAACAAGAACAACTTAAAACCGAAGCCACCAAACTCATCAAATACTTCCTTGCCAGCCTAACCATCCCCGAAAAAGACCTATGGGTCAATCTCAGCCCTTACGAAAAAGACCGCATTGTCCCGGAGTCCTTTGGACAAACACAGATGGGGAGAGACCTGTTAGCTGAAGACTATATGCTTAAGCAGATCACCGCATCTTTAATTTATCCTGAAGGAGAAACAGGTAAGAAGTTTTGGAAACGTATATACGAAGAATCAGCCAAGAAGTTTGGGACAACGAATATACCGGTTAACACGTTTAATAAGGTATGGATCGTCCCTGAAAAAGCTGTTGTTTATGAGAATGCTAAAGCAGGAACAGCGTATGTGGTTGAAAGCAAATTAAAGGTAATGCTTGAGCAAGATTACTTGGCATTATCTAAGAATGAATGTA
>CAZABZ010000021.1:0-11883 GCA_964483535.1 uncultured Planctomycetales bacterium
AGGGGCTAAATAGGGGCACCTCGGTCCGGTTTACGTTTCCTATTGTATCCAGGAAGGGGGCGTGAGATGAGGAAGAAAGTCTTAGTTATCGACGATGATGTCAATAATCTTTTGCTGGAAAAAGATCTTTTGGAGGTTGCCGGCTTTGAAGTGTTCGAAGCCGAAAATGCTGACCTTGGAATTGCCATCGCCAGGAAAGAAAAACCGGATATTATCATTATGGATGTACGGCTTCCGGATATGCGCGGTTCCGAAGCCGCCAGGATATTGCGTCAAGACAATAAGACGAGTGGTATTCCTATTGTCTTTGTGACCGCTTCTGTAATGGCAGAAGGCAGAGAAGAGATAAAATATATACCTAACAGCGGGTTCATAAGCAAGCCGATAAATACGCGCACCTTTGCGGCAGAAATCAGTCAATTTATTAAGTGAATTTTTTAATATGTTGAAAAGTCGAACTTGAAAGAGACGGCGGATGAAAGAAAAGCCAGTAATTTTAGTTGTTGATGACCAGCCCCAAAACATTGAACTTCTCGAAGCATATCTTGTCCCTCAGGGTTATGAAATTGTCAAAGCGGCAAGCGGCCTTGACGCGCTTGAAAAACTTAGGGTTAATCAAATCGATCTGGTTCTGCTGGACATAATGATGCCCAAGATGTCCGGCTTGGAGGTGTTGGAGAAATTGCGTGCCGATGAAAAGACACGGCTTATTCCGGTCGTGATGGTAACCGCGCTTAAGGAGACCCAAGACAAGGTCAAAGCCCTTGAGGCAGGATGCGATGATTTTATTTCCAAGCCCGTTGATAAGGTTGAACTATTAGCAAGAGTTAAGTCTATACTCAAGACAAGTTATTATCTGAGGCAGTTAGATGAAAAAGAGAAATTTAAGGCAGTGGTTGATAAAATAAGTGATGGCATTGCTATCTGTAGACCGGACTACTTAATTAAAGACAGTAACGCGGCAATTTTAAATTACTTAAATATTACCGATCCGGCGAATGTTAATTTGGTCGAAACGCTATTCAAGAATTATTCTGTTTCTATAAATAAAGAAGCCCTTCTGGATTTAACGATCATGCATAAAACATTTGATATTGTGCGGGAAAAAACAGAAACGACAGAGGCCTTATATTTAGCGGTAAATTCGGATGTGATAAAGAATTCCGACGGAGAGCTATTAAGCATTGTTTTTATTTTTCGTGATATTACCGCGGCACGCAAGGAGGAATTTCTAAAGCAGGACACGTTAACTCTTATTTCGCATAAATTGCGTACACCGTTGGGAGTGATTAGCGGGAACATATCATTACTTCAGGATGGATCATACGGCCCTCTTAATGAGGAGCAAAAAAAAGCAATTGATGCCGCCTCCAAACAATCTTCTTTGCTTGTATCAATGGTGGAGGAACTGCTTGGGTTTACCATAGTATGCAGTCACTCACTTTCACATGATGTTCCTTTGAAAAAGTAGACACTTTACATTCTTTCGATCAGTGACTGAATGTTATCGCGCAATTCTTCGGCAATCTGGTGGGACAGGGCAGAAGGGTTTTTTTGATAGGATTCAACATAAGACCCCAGGTCAAGGGGATGGCCGACCCCCATGAAGACATCGCGGTTGCCTAAAGGGCGGGGCCTTTTGAGCTCAAAGACCTCTCGTTCAAGCTTCATAACAGTTTCGGCTAACCGCTCTTCTGAAGGAGACAGGTCGATATATTGCGGTTGCCATCCTGCCATTTGGATGGTTTTCTTGAGATTTTTAATGTCTTTTTGAAGCTGTATTTGGGTCTCGGAACTGAAAAGTTTCTTTTGGCCCAATTGTTTTCGCAGGAAAAAAATGATTTTCTGCGCGCGGTCAACTATCTGTGCCTTGGGATCGATCTGAATATCCGGATATTTTGTCTCAATCTTTGAAAGAATCTCCGCCTGAGCAACACGCACTTGTTCTTTGAGCCGTGCTATTGTAGGGGCGGACCTTGTGTCCTCCCGAGGGAGCGGGCTCGGAGACCAAGCTCGGCCTCCACGTCTTAGAATTTTTGCCATAATGCGGATGATTTTTTCCTGAAAAGTGAAAAAGCTCGCGCGTATCAAGAGGTGTTTTTCCATAGCGCGGATCTTCTTGTTTAAGATAAATCCGATCGGTTTACGGTAACGATATTTGATGGCTATTGGTAGCAAATAAGCCGTCCAGGAAGGATCAGTTTCCCGGGTTTCAGTTATAGCCTGTAAACCTAGGTGGACAGCGCCGGTTTTAAAAGGTTGCACGAGATCATTTAAATAAGAGATTTCTCCTTCCGGAAACATGACCAGCGCGTCATGCCCCTTTTTGACAATGTCAAGGGCATAACGTCTTGCCGCTTGGTCATTGCCGCCTCTTTCGACCGAAAAACATCCTAAACGCTGTAACCACCACCCGTTGATCCCCCGGCATTCCTCAAAAGCTTCGGAATTGACCATGTAGGTGAATTGACGATGCGAACGGCGAGAAAGTTCCATACAGACCCTGGGGTCCATTTCGTCAGAATGGTTAGCCGCCAGTATTAAGCCTGAATGCTTCGGGATTGTTTTGAGAATTTTAAGCCCACTGGGACCAAGGTGTAGACGATTATGCCAGGCAAGATCAAGAGCGTTCAAACACTGGACGACCCATATGACCCAGGCCCAGTGCTTCGCAGGGCGAAAACTTATTGTCAAATTTGTGGAAACCCCAGTAGATCCCATGTCGTTTAACTGACGAACAACTGTGAGTGTCCGGTATGAGGACCAATAATTTTGTTAAATGTTTTGATCAATTTTAGCACCGAAAGCGCAAGATTTCATCTCAATAAATTTTCCCCAACGACACAGTAAAATCCGGGGTTATACCTTGGTATAATTGATTTGATTGCGCATTGCCCTAGAATATAACCATGCTTGATCCGTCTCAGAAAAGATACAGGTTCCGGGTCGTCGTTCCTGCTTATCCGGCATTTAATGTTTACTCTAAATTGCAGTCAGCGAAAGGGCAGGTAAGATGGAGGAGTCCTTTTGCGACCGATTAAAAACGCCGGACCCTGCAACAGTTATTCCTACGGTAGTTAGCGGTACGCTCACCACTATTGACAATCAGAAAATATCATTCCAGCATTTTAAGAATGGCGGCCTCGCCGTTATCATTATTGCGCATGGTTATTATAATAGCAAACAGTGCGTGATTTTGCAGCAGTTGGCCCAGGCGCTTGGGGGAAAGTACGATATTTTTATGTTTGATTTTCGCGGGCATGGTAAAAGCAGCGGCCTATTTACCTGGACGAGTCGGGAAGGAGATGATCTACGGGCGGTATTAGATTTTGTTGCCGGGCAATACTCCAAGAAAGGGTTAATTGGCTTTTCTGTAGGAGCAAGTATCAGCATTAATGTCCTTGCGAATGATAAACGTGTGGATAGCCTTATCTGTGTTAGCGCTCCGTCGGACATGTCGAAAATTGATTACTGGATATGGGCCCTTGATTGGAAAGGGGACTTCGCATACACTTTCTTGAATCCCAGGGGACGGATCGGTAAGGGAGTGCGGCCGGGGCCATTTTGGCTGGCCAAGGAAAGGCCCATTGATAACGTCGCTAAAATCACCATTCCGATTATGTTTATACACGGCAGCCGGGATTGGGTCATTAGGCCGTGGCATTCCGAGGCCCTATACCAAAAGGCAGGAGGGATGAAGAAAATAGTTTTTATCAAAAACGGGCCGCACGCAGAGTTCTTAATGCGGGATTATCCCGAGCAATTCGTCACAGAAGTAAAGAACTGGTTCCTTGATACGCTATGAAGAATGAAGATTTAGTTATCCATAAGATATTTGCTCAAATTTCTTCTCGATTTCCAGACAGGATATGCTTTCAAATAAAAAAAGGCCCCGCCTGGGAGAGATGGACATATGGGCAGACAGAAGAGCTTTCCCTAAAGATAGGAGCATTTCTTATTAAAGAGGGTTTTAAAAAAGGCGACTTCGCGGCTATATGTATAGAGAACCGGCCGGAATGGGCAATAATCTATTTAGGCATAATGGCTGCGGGCCTGACCGGCGTTCCCATAGATCCACAGTTGACCGAACAAGAAATAGAAAATCTCATTAATGACTGTGCCGCAAAAATCATATTTGTTTCTAACGCCGTTTTTCAAACAAAAAATATTAATAAGATAAAAGCCGGGACCAACAAAATCGTTATACTGGACCTGGATATTGAAAAAGAGAACCTTGTGGGTCTGGCTCAGGTCAAATCCACCTTGCCCGAAGGGGTCGTATGGCCTGAGGTTTTTTCTGAAGATATCGCTTCGCTTATCTATACATCCGGCACCATCGCTAGGCCCAAAGGGGTAATGCTCACGCATAAAAATATTTGCTCTAATTTTCAAAGTATCGACAAGGTAAAAATCTTCTCGGACAAGGATATTTTCATATCGATATTACCGTTGCATCATTCCTACCCTTTTATGGTTACGCTGATCACTCCTCTTTTTTGCCGCGCACGGGTCATTTATACTTCAAGCCTTAGGAGCGATGAATTGCTGAATTTGATGAGAGAGGCAGGGGTAACGGTATTGGCAGGGGTACCGCAGCTTTTTTTTATGTTTTATACGAATATATCAGAGAAGATGACGAAAATACCGTTTCTACTTAAAGGTCCTCTTTTAGGGCTTATAGAGATATTGTGGCAGATAAGAAGGTTTAGCGGAATAAATTTAAGTAAGCCGGTTTTATCGAAGATGCACCGGCCATTCGGGCAAGCTTTAAGATTTTTTGGGTGTGGCGGCGCTAAGTTAAACGAAGAAGCGGCGAGATTCCTCGTCAAGATCGGTTTCACAATACTCGAAGGATACGGACTTACCGAAACATCGCCGGTGGTAACTTTTAACCTATTAAAGGGGCAGAAGTTCGGTTCTGTCGGCAGAGCGCTTCCGGATGTGGCATTTAGAATTGACAATCCCGACGCAGCGGGTATGGGTGAGGTGGTCATCAAAGGCCCCAATGTCATGAAGGGCTATTACAACAGAGCGGATGAGACCTCGAGCGTTTTAAAGGATGGCTGGTTTTACTCCGGTGATCTGGGCCATATAGATAAAGACGGCTATCTTTATATTACAGGAAGGAAGAAAGAGATCATTGTTTTAAGCTCCGGCAAAAACATCTATCCCGAAGAGATCGAATCCCATTATACTAAAAGTCCTTACATTAAAGAAATATGCGTTCTTGGTTTGGACCGAGCCCAGGAAGAGAGGCTGACCGCCGTGGTAGTGCCCGACGCTGAATATTGCCGTAAGGCTGGGGAGGTTGATCTTAATAGTGTGATCAAGTGGGAGTTGGAAAATTTATCCGAGGGACTTGCTGGCTACAAACGCATCAAGGGCTATATTATTGTAAAGGAAAAAATACCGCGCACGCAGTTGGGCAAGATAAAAAGGTATGAAGTTAAGGAGAAATATCGAGATGAACTTCAAGGGATAAAGTTAAAAGACGTGATGGAGGGAATCCCTGCTACAGATGAGGACCTTAGGTTGCTCTCTTGTGGTGTGGGCAGACAGATAATCGATGTCCTGAATAAATACGCAAAGTTAGAAAGACAGATATACCCGAGTGACCATATCGAATTGGATCTTGGGATCGATTCGTTGGGCCGTGTGGAACTAATGGCGGCGCTAGAACAGACACTTAACATTCGCATACCGAATGAGTCCATGGTTAAGTTTTTTACTGTTAAAGAGCTTATTCTTGAGATAGAGAGATTACTCCCAGGTGAAGGGGCCCCAAGAGGGCCCATTGTGCAGGTCAAGGGCCAAACTTTATGGAATGAGATTTTAAACGAAAAGCCCTCCCAAGACATAATAAAAAAGGTAAATCTAACGCCAAACCGGATGACAATTTTAGGGATGGCGCTATTCTCTGAAATTTTACGTTTTGTGTTTAGGGTAATCTGGCGGCTTAAGGTTTTCGGAACAGAAAATATTCCGAGAATGGGAAAGTGCATCTTGTGCGTTAACCACAGCAGTTACCTGGATGCGTTTATTGTTGGGGCTTCTATGCCTGCGCGTTTACGAAAGGACCTTTTCTTCGTCGGTTTTAGAGCCTATTTCGAACAGCCCTTCATTAAAAGTATCATAAAATATATCAGGGTCATTCCCATTGATCCAGGCATGCACTTCGTGGAAGCCATGCAGGCATCTTCTTATGTCCTTAGAAATGACAAAATAGTCTGTATCTTCCCGGAAGCCCAAAGAAGTATCGACGGAAATATTAAAGAATTCAAAAAAGGGGTCGGGATATTGGCAAAAGAGATGGATATCCCGTTGGTCCCTGTATTAATAACAGGTTCATACGAATCCTGGCCGAGGACAAAGTCTCTCCCCAGACCTCATCCGATTAAAATAGTTTTTGGAAGTCCTTTTGATTTTGAAGAGCTTAAAAAAGAGGGACTAAGATTGGGAGCCAAGGATGATTATGAAGCAGTAGCGTTAAGCATAAGGGAAGAGGTCATAAAGCTTAAAGGGGAACAATAAAGGATTTGAGGGCCGGTCTTTGTAAAGCGCGATAGGTATGATATAATTTTATTTTTAGCGAAAGAAAGGTATCTAAAAATGTCGAAGCGCCGCGTAGTGATTACTGGCCTGGGAGTAGTCGCACCCAATGCGGTGGGAAAAGAGAATTTTTGGCAGGCATTGACCGAAGGTAAATCTGGGATCAGAAGGATCACCCGCTTTGACCCTACCCCGCTTCCTACCAAAATTGCCGGGGAAGTTGACTTGGATATCTCTCAATTTATCGAGCACAAAAAGGCCCGGAGAATGGACCGTACTACCCATCTGGCCTTGGCAGCAGCCAAGCTTGCTTGTACAGATTCCCATTTAGACTTTGCTACTTGTAACCGGGAAAGAATCGGCGTGATCCTTGCGGCTACTATGGCCGGCAAGGGTTTTATTTTGGATGAATATGAAAATGTTTACCGCACTAAAGGCCCGATGAGAATTAATGCCTTTAGCGCCGTTGCTTCTTTTCCGGACGCTTCGGCAAGCTGTATTTCCCTTGAATTCGGTTTGCATGGGCCCAGCGTTTGTTTATCTACCGCATGTTCATCTTCTTCGGACGCGCTTATCTTTTCCCGGGATTTGATTCAAAAGGATATCGTAGATTCAGTTGTTGTGGGCGGCAGCGACGCGCCGCTTTTTGGTCCGCTAGTTAGTTCCTTTTGTGTTTTAAGAGCTCTATCCAAAAGAAATGATACGCCCCAAACAGCTTCACGCCCTTTTGATCGGTTAAGAGACGGTTTTGTTATAAGCGAGGGAGCCGGTGTATTAATTTTAGAAGAATTAGGGCATGCCCAAAGAAGAGGGGCCCATATTTATGGAGAAATACTTGGCGTAAGTTCTACCTGCGATGCATACCATATGACCACCCCTGACCCGCAAGGACAACAGGCAGAAAGGGCTTTGCGTTTGGCTATTCAGGATGCAGGGGTTCAACCGGAAGATATCGATTATATCAATGCCCATGGCACCTCAACCCCGCTCAATGATAAAATCGAAACCATGGTCATTAAAAGGATATTCGGCGATAGGGCCAAAGAAATTCCGATTTCTTCAACAAAATCAATGATTGGGCACACCATTGCTGCTGCGGGAGTATTAGAAATTTGCGCTGCTCTACTTGCGCTGGAAAAAGGAATTATTCATCCGACAATCAACCAAGAGGATCCTGACCCTGAATGCGACTTAAACTACGTTCCCAATAAAGCCATCACAGCTAATCCAAAGATAATCCTAAAAAACTCTTTTGGTTTTGGCGGCAAAAATGCGGCATTAGTAATCGGGAAAGTATAAAAACTTCCTGTCACCACGCGTTTTTTCCTAATCACTTCAAAGACAAATTTTCTACGCGAAACCGTAAAAACCCACGATTATACTTAGGTATCATTGATTTAATTTTTATATATTTTTATAATGTCATTATAAGACTAACCTCCGAGGTGAACGAGACCCTGTTTTAGAAAGGTGACGATATGAAACAAAAGAAGTTATATCATTTATTTATAATAATGACCTGTCTTTTGGCATCATCAGGTTGCGCCCATGTGCGATATGCTGTACCGGAAAATCTTGTCGGGACGGCCGTCGTTGTCGGTATGCCGGACATACGTTACTATGCAGGTAAGCCCGATTCTTACCCCAGGGTGCGCCAGAGCCTGGTAGATTCGTTTAAAGAGGAAGGCGAATCAGACTATCTTGTCGACGGTATAAAGACCTATCCCGCGCTCCTTGTCGGAGGGGGCGTATCGAACAGCGCTTACGGTGTAGGGTTATTGAAAGGGTGGTCCAAGGAAGGCTCTCGGCCGGTATTTAAAATAGTGACAGGATACTCGAGCGGATCGATGATCGCTATTGCCACGTTTGCAGGAAAAGACTATGAAGACCGGATCGCGGATTTGTTTACTTCGATATCGAGCAAAGATGTTCTGAAAAAGAAGAGCATGTTTAGCGTTCTATTCGGGGATTCTGTGTATAGCTCAGCCCCGTTAGCTAAAAAAATCGATGATATTGTGGATGAGAATTTATTGGTGAAGATCGCACAAGAGCATAGGAAGGGGCGTAGGCTCTACGTGGGAACCACGGATTTTGACGCCCAAGGGTTTGTGATATGGGACATGGGAGCGCTTGCATCCAAAGGAGGCCCTGATGCGGTAAAGATGTTTCGCAAAATAATTCTGGCCTCATGCGCGTTTCCAGCCATGAATCCTCCGGTCTATTTTCAAGTTGAAGCCGGCGGCAGGCGTTATGAGGAGATGCATGTTGATGGCGGGGTTATTAGTGGACTTTTTTATATTTCTCAGTTAATGGAAGGCGTGGGATCTATAGTTCAATTCTCAGGGACAAATCCCGGAGGATTCAAAACGCGGTTATATGTCCTCAATCTGTGTTATATGTCACCGCACTCGAGACAGGTAACAGACAATATGGTGGACATGACCTCGCGTCTGATTGAAACCAATGGAGAGTCAAAAATGATCGGGGACACTTACAGGGTTTACGCATACGCGAAGGAAAAAGGATGGGATTATAATTTAGCGTATATTCCGGAAGATTTTGTGCCTCATCAAAAAGAGATGCTCGATACGCAGGAAATGAAGAGACTCTTTAAACGCGGATATGACGACGCGGCAGCTGGGTATAAGTGGCACAAGGCTCCTCCCGGACTTGTAGCAGAGGGCAAATAGCCCAGCATATCCAATAGGGGACATATAGACAAAAAGGAGGACATATGAATAAAGGTATGTCAGTTGCGCTTCTGGTTTTAGGAGTTATCTTGTTGGTTTTTGGGTTAAACGCCTATCACTCTACTAGTTCCGATGTCTCGCGTTTTTTTACGGGTGCGCCTACAGACAAGGCCCTCTGGCTTCTGATTGGCGGATCGGTCGTTGGTATAGTCGGGCTTTTTGGTTTGGGTAAAAAGTAAAGGTAAGGAGAAGATTTATTGAAAATTGATAAAAATGTTAGAAAAGAGCTTATCCGGTTTTTAATTACGGGGACTATTGTCAATGCAACAGACTTTAGTGTTTATTATATCTTGTTTCATTTTCTCCCTTTTAGCGTATCTAAAGGTATCTCTTTTACGTGCGCAGGCATTATCGGGTATTTGCTTGGTAAATATTGGGTATTTAAACACAATCAGACATCGTATACTGCAATTGGTCGGTATGCCCTAATTAATTTCTTTGCCTTAGGAATTAATGTTTTAACAAATCAAAGTATTCTCAACTTGTGGCATGGTTCAATTCTTTTAGCTTTAATCATTGCGACGATATTAACAGGTTTATTTACCTTTGTTTGCTTTAAATGGTGGGTTTTTAGAGCCCTGAAAGAAAAGAAGGGTTATTTTGTTTCGCGGAAATGGTCCCCTTTGAAATTTATAGTAAGGGTTGTTGCGCGCCAGCATGGATTTTCAGATCCTATTAAAATTATTTCTCAATTACAGAATTTCGCGCAACCTTCAGAGGTGATGGCCCCGACGGAACTGTTGCGTTCAGGTGTTGTTTTGCACGCCCGTGGTTTGATAAACAGTTTAGCCATCCAGCATAATCTTGATTGGATTTGGCCATATTGGGTAGAATGTCAATATGATCCACTCAACGATGCGTTTATACCGCGGTCTTTTTCGTTAACCCAAATTAATCTTACCCATAGAAATTGGACAGCTTTGGGAGTACCCGACGGTATCGAATTCCCTCTAGTAGATCCTCGCGGCCTTGTGACCCCCTTTTATGATAGCTGGTCTATTGATGTTTGGATTATTCCCAATGAGGGAGAGCCATTAATTCCGTCGCGTATCCCCAACGTATCACAAAAGATGGTCATGGGAGACACTCTTTGTGTGATTACAGAATCGGGCATCGGTCAATTAAAACTTAAATTAAAAACGCAAGTAATAGGGAGTGCTCAAGCACCCATTTGCCAGCTTAAGATTACAGGATCTGCTGGTGTCAAAGCACGATTAGTTGTTTCTCTTAGGCCGTATAATCCCGAAGGTATCAGCTTTATAAATAGTATTGCCCTCCTTAAAAAAGTTTTGGGCTGGCAGGTTAATGGGGAAAATCTCGTTCTTTTTGATAAGCCTCCGGATACATGCCTATTTTCTGATTATCATCGCGGCGATGTTTATAGCCGTTTGTCATCGCTGGAAGATGAAGCCCAAGTGTCCTGCAAAGTAGGCATGGCTACCGCGGCCGTTTTATATCCACTTCATATCGGAGAACCCTTGGAGGTTACAGTTTCATTACCTTTAACGACAAACACAATTGAATTAATCGGGCGGACACAAGGTCCGCCCCTACAGACAACCCAACTGGCATGGAAGGAAAGTCTTCAAGGCGCCTGTTCATTGCAAATTCCCGATGAACATTTTCAGTTTCTTTATGAAGCCGCTATGCGCACCATGGTTTTACATTCACCCAAGGAAGTCTATCCCGGGCCGTATATTTACCGGCGGTTTTGGTTTCGTGATGCTGCTTTTATATTATATGCCATGTTGTGTGTGGGCTTAAAGAAACGTGTTCGTCGGGCTTTGGATTGTTTTCGTGCCCGTCAGACACTTCAGGGTTATTTCCTTTCTCAGGAAGGGGAGTGGGATTCTAACGGCGAGGCCTTATGGATTATGCGTCAGTATTGTGAGATGACGGGGAATGTTCCGCCCAAAGAATGGGAAGGATCGATCAAAAAGGCGGGCAAGTGGATTGATAAAAAGCGTTTGTCGGGTCAACTATTATCCCCTCACGCGGGTTTATTACCATCGGGATTCAGCGCTGAACATTTGGGGCCGAATGATTTTTATTATTGGGATGACTTTTGGGCTGTCGCGGGATTAAAAGCAGCGGCTTTTTTGAGCACTGCCTACAAAGATTATGATGGGGCTATTTATTTTGAGAGGGAATCAGGGGTATTGCTGGAGAGTATTAATCAAAGTTTAAAGAAAACAGAAGTTCGTTTAAAGAGAATGGCGATACCAGCCTCTCCGTATCGGCGCTTGGATACGGGAGCAATCGGCTCTTTGGTTGCCAGTTATCCACTTCGTGTTTTTGAACACAACGACCAGCGGATTTTAGACACATCTGATTTTTTAATTAAGAATTGTTTAGTTCATGGCGGATTTTTTCATGATATGACCCACTCCGGAATCAATCCTTACTTAACTTTGCATTTAGCCCAAGTGCTTTTACGGGCAGGCGATCCGAGATATTTTGATTTGATGACCGTGGTCGCGAATCTTGCCACATCCACGGGGCAATGGCCGGAGGCAATCCATCCCCGCACCGGCGGCGGATGCATGGGAGACGGGCAGCATGTTTGGGCCGCGGCGGAATGGGT
>CAZABZ010000022.1:0-11863 GCA_964483535.1 uncultured Planctomycetales bacterium
GCGTGCATTTGATTAGGAGCAACGTGATGGCCATGCGTTGCCCAAGAACCCAACTTCGGTGTTAAAAAAAGGACTTTCATTATTTCCCCCTATCGGATCTTTCTCGGTCTGTTCGATTTTTATCTGTGGTATCGAAAACGAACCATTCTAATCTGTAAAGATTTGCCCTGTCAACAAAAAAGGCTTCTTAATCCCGACCCCATGCCCCCCCAACGAACGGGGCCTGGCGCCATGGCGAGGTGACCTGCTTAAGCGCTTTGATAAATTCAGGATTCACACGCATCCCTAATGCTTCTACTTTATGCACATCCGCCCAGGCCTTGTCATATTCTTTTAACTGATAATACAAAACAGCCCGGTTATTATACGCCAGCGCATACTGAGGATTTATTTCAATGGCTTTGTTATAATCAGATAACGCTTGAGTAAAATTACCTTGATTATCATAAAATATACCGCGGTTATAATAGGCGTCCGCATAGTTAGAATTTATTTCAATGACTTTATTAAAATCGGACAAACCCTTAGCGAAATTGCCTTGTTGACAATAAATGCCCCCACGGTTGTTATAAGCCTGCGCGTACTTAGGGCTTAATTCAATAGTTTTATTATAATCAGAAATAGCTTGAGTAAAGTTGTTTAGTTTAGCGTAGACCCTGCCACGGTTGTAGTAGCCCTCTGCATCCGAAGGGTTTATTTTAATGACCTTGTCATAATTTGATAGGGCTTGAGTAAAGTTACCTTGTTTTTCGTAGGTAAGGCCACGGTTGTTATAAGCCCCCACATTCTGAGGATCCAGTTTAATGGCTTTATTAAAATCAAGCATGGCTTGAGTAAAGTTGTTCCTTTTAGTGTAGCTAACGCCACGATTACTATAGGCATCCGCATCGTCAGGATCTGTTTCAATGGCCTTGTTAAAGTCAAACATGGCTTGGGGAAAGGCGCCTTGCTTATCGTAAATAAGGGCGCGGTTATTATAGGCATCCGCATACTTCGGGTTTAACGCAATACTCTTATTATAATCAGACATAGCTTGAATGAAATCGCCTGGTTTAGCATAGGTCCTGCCACGGTTATAGTAGAAGAGCGCATTCGAAGGGTTTATTGCAATGGCTTTGTTATAATCAGAGATAGCGTTGATGAGATCGTCTTCTTTATCATAGATAAGGCCACGGTTGTTATACAACCTTGCTTTATGAGGAGATTTTCGAATTGTATCGTTCAATAAAGTGAATTCACTTTTCCAAACTTGATTTCTTTGATACGTCAGAATTGAGCAGCCAATAAGAATTGCCGCCATAACCATATTTAATTTTTTGACATCAACTCGTCTCATATAAATCAAGCTCATGACCAAAATAACAAAACCGAAACCGGCTAAATAGAGACGATATTCGGCTATCACATCCCCAATGGGAATAAAACTTGATTCCACACTTAAAGCGATGAAAAACCATAAGATCCCAAATGAAACAAGACGGTATGATTTGTAGGTGACGACCGCCAGGGCCAAAAGACAGAGTAAAAACACCCCGCACAGCGCTGTCTTATTGTCCATTTTGGATGATAAAGGATAATCGTAATCAAGATTCTGATGGATCGGTAGAAACAAAAGCCTGACATAGGTGCACATCACATGTAGTTCGGTTAAAAAATATTGCTGCCGGCCTATGCTGTAGCGGGCCCTTGTGATATCAACATGGTTTTCAAATCCTTGCGTGTCCCCTCTTGGGATAAAATAAGAATCCGCGATGTTCGCAACCCCTATCGTCTCCGGGGGCGTTCTTAACAATAGGATAGGCACAATAAGTATAATGACAAAAAATGGTAATACACGGCTGCAACGCTTCCACCATGGTTCAACTAACGCGTCCAGAAAATAAAAATCATACAAAACAAGCATTAACGGCAGCGTGACTACAAATTCTTTGCAAAACATGGCGGCTATGGCAGAGGCCATGCCGGCAATCAAATATCCTTTTTTAAATTGACATCGGTATTGGATATACAGGAATAATGTTAACAGGTAGAAAAATGTTCCCATCAATACGAAACGCTGGGTAATAAAGTTAACCGGCTCTGTTTGAATGGGGTGGCATAAAAACAACATTGAAGCAAGAAACGCGGGCCATCCTAAACGACAAAAAAGGACCGGTTTATGCGCCGAGTATAAATACAAAGTTGTTTTTACCAATAAATAAACCAGGAAAGCATTAAGGCAATGAATGAGAAGATTGATCAATCGATACCCAAAAGGATGTAAGGCGCAGCACTT
Source organism: uncultured Planctomycetales bacterium (assembly GCA_964483535.1). GTDB lineage: Bacteria > Omnitrophota > Gorgyraeia > Zapsychrales > Fredricksoniimonadaceae > JABDGZ01. Next base: position 2,276 of record CAZABZ010000022.1, read on the forward strand.
GTAATTTAACGCAAAACTTAAACCTACCAAAGATCTGGTGTTAAAGGCCGTAAAGATTTTCGGTATGTCAATTGTCTTAATCGCCGCATTCTTTTCAATGGAAGCATGATCATCGTCACAAAAAGAGGTGCTCTGTATTGGAACAAAATACAGCGCAAACCCGCATAGGATGATGGCAATGAGTACCCAAACACTTAAATAACGGGAATTATTTTTTATAAGACGTAGCATTATTCTCCAATATCCCCCCTATCGCGTAATGACAATACGTTGTTTTGTCAATGGCCCTAACAGGACAATCCTGGCAGTTTGGTTTTGATTGACAGACAGCATGGCCATGATGGACGATTAAAGCATGGTATTCATTATACAGATACACATCCTCCGGGAGATTTTGCATAAAAAAATCCCTGATATCATCATAAGTTTGCATGCCCTTCAAAAGCCCATACCTGTCTAAAAATCTTTTCGTGTACGCATCTGAGACGAATGAAGGCATTTTACCCGCATAAAGCAAAATACAATCCGCGGTTTCTTTCCCTATCCCTTTTATCTTTAATAACTCTTCCCGTAAATCTTCCATTTCTCCGCTAAAAAGTTTATTTAATGACCCGGCGTGTTTTTTCATTAAAAAAAGGCTAAACTCTTTTAACTTTTTAGCCTTTTGGTTGTAATATCTTGAACTTATTATTCTTTCTGCCACCTCTTTGTGATTTGCCAAGCTAATGGCTATAGGAGAAAGCAATCCCGCTTTCTTTAAATTATCTACCGCTTTTTTGGCATTTTTCCAAGTCACATTTTGGGTAAGCACCGCTCCTACTATGACTTCAAACCTTGTCCTTGCCGGCCACCATTTCCTGGGGCCATATTGCTCTAAGAGTTTTTGAAATATTTTAAGTTGTATGTCTTTGGAATTCATCCGATCTTTTTTAACAGCCATGCCATATTCTCGCCAAGGACCTTCATTGTCTCCATCCCTTCTTCATCCTTGGTGACATCGCCTTTCTCAAGGCCAAAGGCAAAATTCCAATAATTTGAGCCAACCACGATCATCTCTGTGATCGTAAAAAAATGGTTCATGGTATCAAAAGCATGGGTAGCGCCGCCGCGACGCACCGCCATGACCGCGGCACCGACCTTGCGCCTTAAAAAATTTTCGTTTCTCTTGGAAACCATACAAGCACGGTCGATGAGCGCTTTCATCTCAGCGGAGACGTCTGTCACATAAACCGGTGAACCAAGGATGATACCATCCGCTTCGATCATTTTACCGAGGCATTCGTTAAAAATGTCCTCTTCAAAAAAGCAACGTTTATTCTTTTGGGTGGAACATTTGTAACAAGCCCTGCAACCGTGAATGTTCTGACCCGCCAGCTGAACTTGCTCACACTCAATACCTGCCTCCCGCAAAGGTCCAAAGACTTTTTCAATTAAGATAGAAGTATTCCCGTTTTTGCGCGCGCTTCCATTGATGGCAATAACTTTCATAAGGACCCCCTTCCTAAAAAAATCAAAAAAGCCTGAAAAAACGAGCAGCTGTATAAGCGATCGCAGCAATAGCCGCTGAACAAGGTATCGTTATGATCCAGGCCCAAACAATCCGGCCAGCCACTCCCCAACGGACCGCGCTTAAACGTTTGAGTGAGCCAACACCCACAATGGCCCCGGTAATGGTATGGGTTGTGCTGACAGGGATACCTAAAAATGATGCCATATACAACATGGTGGCAGCGCCCGACTCAGCGCAAAAACCATCCACCGGCCGCAGTTTTACGATTTTCTGCCCCATGGTCTTGACAATGCGCCATCCACCACAGAACGTTCCTAAAGATATTGTCGTATAACAGGCAAACACGATCCAAAAGGGAATATGAAATTTATCACCCAGAAGCCCGGCGCTAAAAAGGAGACTGGCAATAATGCCCATGGTCTTTTGCGCATCGTTACCGCCATGCCCCATACCATAAAAAGCCGTAGATACAAGTTGGCCTCGACGAAAAAAATTGTCAACTTCTCTTGGAGAAGATTTGCGGAATATCCAATGGACTAAAAAACCAAAAAAGAACCCTAATAAAAGACCAACACAAGGCGAGATAAAAATAAAAAGGACAACGTTAAGAATCCCCGGTATGATCAAAGCGCCTGAGCCGGCTTTAACAACCGCTGCCCCGATCATGCCACCGATAAGGGCATGGGAAGAACTTGTCGGCAGGCCAAAATACCAGGTAATAACATCCCATCCGCAAGCACCTATGAGAGCGCCAAAAACCACGGCCTGGTCTACAACATGGATATCAATGATGCCCTTGCCAATGGTGTTAGCGATATGCAGACCAAAGAAAAAAAACGCACTGAAATTAAAAAAGGCCGCATAAACCACCGCTATACGGGGAGACAGGACCCTGGTGGAAACGACGGTGGATATGGCATTAGCCGAGTCATGAAAGCCGTTTAAAAAGTCAAACAGCAATGCCAATAAAACAAGAAAAATAATTCCAGCCGGAATATGCATGATGACAATGTTAGGTTTGTTTTAACAAGATGGATTCAACGACATTGGCGACATCTTCACAAATATCCAGGACCGTTTCAGCGTCCTGATAAATTTCTTTCCACTTAATGATCTCTATGGCGCTTTTAGATTCAAAAAGTTCCATGATAACGGCATCCCGCATGGCATCACCGACATTTTCCAAACGGTTGACCTCCACACAGGCGGCCAGGACCATTTTGGACCCGTTTTTAACACGCAGGCCTTTGACAGCCTTAGAAACTGTTAAAACGGATTCTTCAATGACCTTGGCAAATTCCATCAAATGCCGGTCACTGCCAGGTATTTTATAAACCTTAATGCGGCCTACCATGGTATTGATCATGTCCGTAATGTCATCCAGCTCCTTTGTAAGGGCATAGATATCTTCGCGGTCAAAAGGAGTGATAAAAGTTTTATTGAGCTGTTCAATGACCGCATGGCTCGCGGTATCCCCTTTGCTCTCAAGGTGCAGGATTTCCTGATAGGATGATTCTTCGATGAGGCCTGGAGTGGAAACTATTTCTTTAAACTTTATTGCTGATTGAACGGCGCAATCAACCTGCTCTTCGAAAAGATTATAAAAATCAAACTCGCGCGGAAAGAATTTAAAAATCATACGCCGTCCTTATTTTTAAAAACTGTTAATAAATTATTAATAAATATTCTCTTTTTATATCTAATTTTATAAAGGCAGTCAAGGACATTTTCTTGGCGGGTCCCGGAATCCCCTCTTTATTGGCACATGCCAATTATATCCTCAATAATTCAATATATCAAAAATATTTTGGATTTAGAAAGGCGCGGTATGGTAATATAATTGAAAAGGGAACAAAAAAGGAACGAGAAAATAAAATGCCTAAAAATTTAGCGAAAAGGATCCTGGCGGATAAATCCGAGATATTGTCCTCCTGGCTCAAACATGTCAAGACTTTCGGCGGCAGTTATGCCCAAGTCAGCAGTTCCGAATTATTAAGCACCCTCGGTGATTTTTTAGATGCCTTCTGTGAAACTTTAGCCAAAGGCAATTTTTTAAATCTACGGATGTGGCTTGATAAAACCAGCCGCCTGCGCAGCTCCCAGGGATTCAGGATTTCGGAAATACAGCGGTGTGTTTATTCCCTCTACTATGTTTTAAAACCCTTCCTGGACCAGTTAGAAAAAAAAGGAGAATTTTCCAGAGAGGCCTCAGAAAGAGTAAACAGTATTTTAATCGATATCCTTTTTGAATTATCCGAGGCTTACCACAAAAGATTAAATGAACGGGTTGAGGGCTATATTGAAAAAATAGAGAATATTAATTTAAAACTCAAAGAAACCTCTATCCGGGACGAATTAACCGGATGCTATAACCACAGGTATTTCCATGATGTCTTAAGTTCCGAACTCTCAAGGACCACGCGTTATAAACGCCCCCTGTCCATCGCGATGTTTGATATTGACCATTTCAAAAAGTTCAATGACACCTACGGACATCCCTTTGGAGATAAAGTCCTAAAAGAAATAGGCGGTATTTTAATGAAATCCGTCCGTGGAAGTGATACGGTGTTTCGTTATGGCGGCGAAGAATTCGTCATTATTCTACCGGAAACTAAAAAAGAAAAGGCGTTTATTATTGTTGAACGGCTAAGGAAGCAGATTTCCGTAAGTTCATTTAAGATCAATGCCAAGAAAACAAAAGTAACTGTCAGCGGCGGCATCGATGGATTTGATGATAACCCCATAGACAAAGATACCTTGATCAGTAATACCGATAAAGCCCTTTATTTGGCTAAAAGAAGAGGAAGAAACCAAGTCGCGCTTTTCGGACAGAAGAAATAGAGCCTAAGGGCATAAAAAAGCAGCTATTTCTGTTAAGAAACAGCTGCTTTTTTGTAATCTTTTTCTTAAAAGAATTACGGAGTTAAAACCCCTCCCGTAGTGATTGTTTCCACAGTAGATCCTGTGCTGCCGACTGCTACCGGTGTTGCCGTAAAAGTGTAACCGGTACTGCCCATGTTGCAGTTATAAACATAACCGGCAAGCCCTGAACCGTTAGCCTGCGAAATGGAGCAATAAGCCGTGTTAAGATACGCAGGCGTTGCCCCGACTAAAGAAGATTCATTAAGAGGATAATTGCCGTTGTTAGCCGTACCATAAGATTCCGCGGCCGTGGACATTGCCCGTAATGTGGCTTTGGCCAAAGAATCATTGGCTGTCATTTTGGCGCGCAACAGGTTGGGGATCGCAATCGCCGCCAGCAAGGCGATGATCGCCACCACGATCATGATTTCCACCAGCGTAAAACCTTGTTCTTTTTTCCGAGTACGCATATCTCCCCCCTTGTAATCACATGATTAAGAATAACGCGAAATAGAGTCGAAATTTATTTAATAATATAATAAGCTTCAAATAGGTAAACTTCAACTTTAAAAAGCAGTATATTCTTTATCTGGTTATTTTAAAAACCCGGATAAGATAATAGAGGACCGGTAAAAAAAACATCGCGCCAATGATAAGAGACCAGGCCAAAATATTGATCGTCGCGGCAGGGGCCGCGGCATCTAACAAAGAAAGTCCAGACCCATCCCTATAAAAAAGCACATTGGGAAAAATCGCGGCAAGCCAAGCCAATAACACCAACCCCACCTGAGATCCCGCGATGAGGCGTATCCCCCACTGTGTAAATTTGCCTCGTAAAATCTTTTGCCAAAAGAATAAAGTAAGAATAATAGCAGCGGTAAAACAAGTGATGCTTGCGGGATTAGTAAAAAATATTTTAAACAAAGGATGATGGCTAAATTGCGCCAAAAGAAAAACCAAGGCGCCGGCAAAAGCCAAGATCACACTTGTTTTTTGAGCACAGCGAAAGTAACAGTCCCTCGCGTCTTTATCTTCCAACTCTCCGATTAAATATACGCTGGCTAAATAAGCAAACATGCCCAGCACAAAAATCCCGACTGAAAATGAAAAAAAGTTAAACCATGGTGTCACGTATTTCTGGTAATAGGTCGGCGCGCCCGGATTAACACCGTAAAACATGCCCCCCATGATCATCCCGAACATAATGGGAGTCAGTAAGCTGAAAAGAGAGAACACCAATGTGTAATAGCGATGAGTGTCATCTTTGACGGCGTCATAGTTGCGGAAAGCGAAGGCGCAACCTCTAAATACAATCCCGATTAACATCAGCGTTAACGGGACATGAAAATAAATCGAATATTGCGCGTACACCTTGGGAAACGCATTAAATAAAATCACGATCAAAATAATAAGCCAGATATGGTTAGCTTCCCATACCGGCCCCATGGCTTTATTGACTAATTCCTCATGTCTTTTGCGGTTTTTATTTGGAATAAAAAATTCCAAAGCTCCCGCGCCAAAGTCCGCGCCGCCTAATACGCAATAAAACAACAGAGAAATGACCAAAAATCCTATAACTACCCAAAGCATATCTATACCTGATTATTAGTTTCGTAAGATTTTTTCGAAATTGACTTAAATTGACGCACCATAAGCCAGGTTACGACCACAGCTAAAAATAGATACAATAAAGCAATGGCAATAAACGGAACAATCAATCCCGGCATCGGCGTTACGGCATCCCTGGTCTTCATTATTCCATAAATGATCCATGGCTGGCGCCCCACCTCAGTTACCGTCCAACCTGACTCAAGCGCTATAAATCCCAAAGGCGCGCAAAAGACCAGCAAACGCAAAAACCACCTTTTGGATAAAATGTCCCTGTTTTTAAAGGACCCAACAACAAATATAAGTCCGACTGCGGCCAAAAACATGCCGCAGGCTACCATCAACTCAAAAGCATAATGGACAACTGCCACCGGCGGCCAATTATCCCGAGGGAAATCATCCAAACCTTTAACTTGTGAATCAAGACGGCCAAAAGCAAGAAAACTCAATCCCCCGGGAATTTCAATATCATAATTAACTTTTCTCCGGGCCATGTCCGGAATCCCGCCAATGCATAACGGCGCATAATGCTGAGTGTTAAAATCCGCTTCAGCGGCTGCCAATTTTATCGGCTGACGACGGGCAATATCTTTAGCGCTATAATCGCCGCTGATAGGCTGCAGGAGCGCGGCCATAACAGCAAACCAAATTGCGATCTTGATTGCTTTTGCATGGAACACATTTTTGGGTTCTTTTAATAGGAAATAGGCATGGATCCCAACAACGGCAAAGCCAAGGGCCGCAAAAGCGGCGATGGTCATATGCAGGGATTGGGAAAACCAGGCGGCATTAAAGAGAGCTTTGATAGGATCAATATGATATGCCTTGCCATTAATCCAATCAAATCCTGAGGGTGAATTCATCCAGCCATTGGCCGCGACAACAAAAATCCCCGACGCAACCCCGGCAATCCCGACTAACCAACCGCTTAACCAATGGATAAAAGGACCAACTTTATTCCAACCGTATAAATAAAATCCAATGGCAATGGCTTCTATAAAAAAGGCCGTTCCCTCTAATGAAAATGGCATGCCAAAAATCGGGCCGGCATGCTCCATAAAAGTCGGCCAAAGGAGTCCCAACTCAAATGACAAAACTGTGCCGGAAACTGCCCCGGTTGCAAAAAGGATAGCCACTCCTTTAGACCATGCCCGGGTCATCTCATAATAAACAGGTTCTTTTGTTTTAAGCCAAAGACCGTGGGCGGCAACCATTAAAAAAGGCATGACCATGCCCACACACGCAAAGATGATGTGAAAACCCAACAACATGGCCATTTGCAGGCGGGCGAAGAGAAGATTGGACATGATCAAAGAATAGGTGACGCCGTTTTAAACGCTTTAAATTCCTGAATGTATCCTTTTATCGATCGGCCTATCTTGTGAAAATCTTTTTGGCAGAGCCACTCCTTTTTGAAAACACTGGCACCAAAACTCACGGCCCCCGCGCCATAGGTAAAATACGCTCCCAGATTTTTGGATGTAACCCCACCGCATGCTAAAAGTTGGACATCATTAAAAGGGCCTTTGATCTCCTTAAAATATAGGGGGCCAAAGAAATTCGACGGGAAGACCTTGACCATTGTCGCGCCGGCGCGCCAGGCCGTATGGATTTCCTGCGGGGTCAGGGCCCCTGGAAATACGGGTATGCGATTTTTAACGCAATACTCCATCACATCCCTGATCAAGACCGGCATAACGATAAATGTCGCTCCGGCATTAAGCGCAATTTTAAGGTCCTTGATATCCAGGACGGTACCGGCACCGATTGTCAGACGGTTCTTTGATAATGTAACAGCCTTACGGATCAATCGAGCGGCATCTTTGGTGTTCATGGTGATCTCAATGGTCTTTAACCCGGCAGACTCAACGGTCTCAAGCAAAGGCCCCAAATCTTCGGACCCGATACCGCGTAAAATCCCAAGGAGAGGTAATTGTTTAAACTTTGAGACGTCCATCCTACTCCTCGACTTCCCCAACCATGCTCTCATAAAATTCCCGGTAATTCTCCTTTTTATCGCTATTGCGCAGCGCGATCGCGGCACGCGGGTGCTCATCCAAGATCCCGGCAATAGCATAAGGAATAATATAGCCCCATTCCATCTTTTCACGTAATGGAATGAATTCCTTGGAGATCAATTCAAGGACGGGCCGGATATCAAATTTAGGGTTCTTTAAAAATCCAAGGACAAGCTCCAGGGGGCAATTCCCGGCGGCGCGGCCCAAGCCGTAAATAGTCGCGTCAACATAATTGGCATTATGAATGATCGCCTCGATCGTATTGCAAAATGCCAGCTGCTGGTTGTTGTGCGCGTGGATCCCCACTTCCTTGGATTTAAGGATGTCTTTTGCCTTTTTGACAAGGAACTCCGTCGTTTCCTGGTACAATGCCCCGTTACTGTCAACGATGTAAACGACGTCTGCCTTGCTCTCTTCCTCCAACTGGTGCAGGCATTCAGTTAATTCATTGTCCAAAGCCCGCGATATGGCCATGAGATTCACGGTGGTCTCGTAGCCTTTTTGGGCGAAGTGATTCACCAGATAGATCGCCTTATCAACATCCTTCACGTAACATGCCACGCGGACCATGTGGACCGGGCTCTCCTTGCGGGGCAGGACGTCATCCACATCCACCCTGTCCACATCGACCATGACCGAAATCTTCGTATTCGATTCTATGCCCTCGATGACTTTACGGATGTCCTCATCCTCACAGAATTTCCATTTCCCAAATTCCTTAGGGGAAAACAGCCTTTTCGAATTCTTATAACCGACCTCCATATAATCGACCCCTGCCGCTGAAAGGGCCTTGTAGACCTCACGGACAAACCGAATATCAAAATCGTGGTTATTAATAAGCCCGCCGTCCCGTATCGTACAGTCCAGCACTTTGATCTTGTCTCTAAACATGATTTTCTCCTTGAATCCCTTATCAATTTACTGGGTCCCGGCGGGAGGATGTTGGGACCTCTTTAATAACAGTTTAATAATGACCAATGGCCTGCTGAAACATTCCTGGCTCTATGCGCACGTCTCCGGTAAATGGAAATTCGAACGATAATATGGTAAGCAATATAAGCGCTATCAACACACTCAATGCGGAAACCATTATCGCATGATTAATAAATTTATCCATACCAAAAAAGGAGGCAAACCCTATGGTCGTTATCGCGCCTACTATCAGAATAAACCATAATACCGGATGCACGCCCGCTGTTGAATCTATTATGCGTAATCTTCTCATCTCACGCAGATCATTAAGTTTGCGTACGGATTCTGAAAAAAATATCTTTTCTTTCTCTGTTTGTGGTTCATAGCTCGTATAAAGCGCCCATAAATTTCTAAATATGTCCTGGGCTTTTACGCTTTCCTCTCCCCTGGCAAGGGATGCCCACTCTTCATTTATAACAACATCCACGTATTCCTTTATAAGAGAATGCACATCGCTTTCAAATGGTTTCGCGAAGGCGAGACTGTCCCTGTAAAGACTTACCAAGCAATTGGCTTCCGTTACTACATGAGTTTGGGCCTTATCAAAATTTTGCCATGATATAACCACCACAAACGCCAGTAATACTGTATAGGCCGTCGCAGTTACTATAAATATTG
>CAZABZ010000023.1:0-11342 GCA_964483535.1 uncultured Planctomycetales bacterium
ATTTAAAACATCGCGGTAAAGGGTATCGCTTAAAACCATATGTGCCGCGTGGCGCTGGGCTTCTGCCAGGGGCATCTTCTCTGACATCATGAGATTATACGCTTTCAGACCGGCTGTTTGGGGCAGGTATTCTTGAGGGAATAAAAACCTGCCTGGGCGCAAATTAGCTTCAGGGACCTGTACGGCTTCTCTTTTTGCCAAAGATTTTCTACTATCTGATACCGTTCCCTCTACTATATCGACGTTGTCCCCTTGTGCCGTAATCGTTACTATTTTATCCTTATACTTTTTAAGCAACTTCTTGTCCGGACAAACGATAAAAGGTATTTGATTTTGCCTTGCTATGATAACGGGATGGGACAAAAGGCTGTCTAATTCAAACACGATAAACCCAACCTGACTTCCCACAAGAAATCCCGGCTGCAAACGGTCTATAACTAAAATCCCATCCTTCCCAACATCCTTAACCTGCTTTGGATTGTCCACAAAATGCATTTTCCCGGACATCGTTCCTTCCACCACCACCTGCCATTCGGATAACCCCAGGTCATCTTTGATCTTTTTTTTCAGATGATCTATCGAAAGCGACAACCAATAGAATGTGTTGTCCCTGAAAATATCCGCTGAAAAATTATCAACAGCTTCTTGATTTTCAGGCGCAATATTTAAAATCTTCCCTATTTCCCGGGCTGGCGTTTGATAGTCGCTTATCCCCTGGAGCACAAAATCTTTGATCATCCGCTCTGCCCTTTGAAGCACGGCATATAATTTCATATCTCTTTCCTTACCGCCTTTTTGCTTCAAAATATTCTCTAAAGAACCGATCAGTTGGTCAACTAACTGTCCCCCATACCCGTTCAAACGGTTGTTTTTAAACATAAGCAATACCGCTTCGGGAGAAAACCGGATATTGACATCTTTAATGCTGGCAAAAACCTGATGGACGAGTGTTTCTAAATATAAATCCAACTCCAATCCTTGAAAAAGTTTCTCTCCTTGGACCTCTTTGATCTTCTTATTAACTTCCTGGCGTATTTTAATAAGATCTTCAAGGTCTTTAAGCCGGTAATCTTTTTGATCAATAATCGAACGGACCCTTTTTACCATTTCCTGACGCTGATCAGCATCCAAAAAATCAGTCATAAACGCATTTATAAACGCCTCTATGTCCTCCTTTCCCTTCCCATGGCCATACATTTGCTTCAGGCTTACCAGCAAAGCATTGCAAGCCTGTAAAATCTTCTCCTTGTGACCAGGATTGCCTAACCATGGCAAGTCTTTTTCTCTGTCAACAGCGAAACTTAACTCTTCTAACTCTTCCTTGCCGTCTGTTTTAACAAAAGTCCTATAGGCCTCTACAATTTTTACGTTATTATCTGAAGGGAATTCATGGATCTCGTACCGAATCACCCCAGCCAAACCTGTGCGCGGGTGTTCTAGTCCCTTCACTTCCTTTTCCAGATCTTGGGCCCTGCCTCTCACCAATTTAACATTAGCTCCTTCTCCTTGAGGAAAACTTTGCAACAAAAGACGTTTCTTATATAAAGGGACGTCCCGACTCTCTAACAAATTAATCAAATTCTCCCTTCTGTAATCTTCTTTGATATCCAGCAACCCCCTGAAAAAACTATCATCCTTTGCTTTTTCCCGTAAACGTAAAATAACAATGATGTTATTTATAATTTTTTCCCGGACAGACCCCTGCTTGTATGCCACCCGCATAAGTTCATTGATATTATTCCATCCGTTGTCAACCACCCCATATAAACTCTCAGGGCCATTACTACCCATTGCCTCGTCGGCAGGATTTAAAACCATTTGGACCACCTGCACGGGCCCATGGGCGATCACCGCCTCATCAGGAAATTTTGTTATGGATTTTAAAACCGGCCCCGCGTTCATATTGGTTTTAAAATCAAAGACGATCCCTCCTGAGAAATACTTCCTTGGGACGACCTCTTGTGACAAAATATCATTTTCTTCTTTAATGTAGTTATAGACGCCCTTTTTAAAGGCCTGTAAATACCGCTGATATATCTTTTCTGTATCAGGGGCCGTGTCGTCCATTCCAGCCGCTTGTCGCACTTTCGATGTAATGACACTGCTTTCGTAGCCTATGCCGGCCACTTTCTTCTTGTCCTCATAAACCTGCACTAAAATACTGTCTTTGATCTTCTTCTTGTACCACGTCGCAAGTATCAACGAGTTGTAAACCTGTCTTAGTTGCGAAAAATTCTTATCTTCGTTAACTTCTTTGGTTATTTCGGGGATGACTATCTCACGGACGATTTGTGAACCGACGGCGTTGATGTCCCTCGTGTCATTGCGAGGGGCCGAAGTGTTCTTTTCTAACGCCAAATAATCCTGCTCAAGCATGACCTTCAATTTGCTTTCAACAACATACGCTGTACCGGCTTTAGCATTCTCATATACCAGGGCCCTTTCAGGCACTATCCAAACCTTGTTAAATGTATTCACCGGAATATTGGTTGTCCCAAATTTTCTAGATGCTTCTTCATATACACGTTTCCAAAATCTCTTACCCACCTTACCTTCAGGATAAATCAATGATGCCGTTATCTGCTTAAGCACATAGTCTTCGGCTAACAAATCCCTGCCCATCCGGGTCTGCCCAAAAGATCCAGGGACAATACGGTCCTTCTCATAAGGTGAAAGATTCACCCACAAATCTTTCTCCGGAATGGTCAAACCAGCCAAAAAATATTTAATCAGCTTACTGGATTCATCTTTGATCTGGTCATTGCTTAGTTTTGCATCGCCTTTATCAAAGAGAAAATCAAAACGGAAAGGATTGCCAGGATGGACTTTGATACCTTTAAGGATTGGCGGGTTAAATGCCGGGCTTAATTCGACACGCATCCCGGGCGCGGGCAAAGAAAAATCATCGGCATAGACAGGGCAAACCCCTATCTGCCCTGTCACAAGAAAACATACAAGGATAAACACAGATACGATCTTTTTCATTAGAAAGTATGCCCTGTGTACCCTTACAATGCCAATTTACTACACCTTTGCTAATTCTTCCGGTTCCTTTGAGGCTGCAGCAGTCAAACCGAGAAAAGTAGAAAGGCCATTAAACGGATGATCGTAGATAAAAACAGGGATAAACCCGTCAACGTTCATTTTCATCATCGGCTGTTGGGCCACTGGCAAAGGCACTCCATTGTTATCTTTCTTTATCTGCATATCAAACATCTTAGGGTTGATATAAATACCACCAACATCCTTCGTTTTTATGGCTGCAATACGATTTTTTACTCCTCGAGAAAACATCGCCGAATCAGAACGAACTGGCGTCTTGCTATAATCAACCCTGTAAACATTCATCTCCTGTCTTAAAAGTTGGTATAGCCTGACATTAGGAGCTCTATTCTTATCAACTGCTTGTAAGCCGACAACAAGCTCGTCAAGCGAAAGCGAATGGACCAAAGCATCAGACAGGCTTTGCCCATCTGCAACTTGAACTTTTGCGCTCAGTTCATCCGGAAGAATTGATAGGCCTCCGTTATGCTCAATTGTCCTGGCGATGATATCTTTGGCTTGTTCGCGGATTAATTGCCATAAATCCTTGCCTTGCATTGCCGCAACTAATCTCGATAAAGCAAGGGAAGAAGACAAAAGCGCGTTCATGCCGATTTGACCTTTTCTTTGCATAATTGCTATTCTTTCTTCATCTGAAGCATTGGCAGATAATAGGCCCCTTTCACGAGCCAAATCTTCTTCCATTTTTAACAATTCTGTGTCAATGCTTTGAATACTTCCTATTTCACTTAACTTTTTGCCAACAAAGAACTTAGAGACTATATTAAGGACATTATCAACAGCGTTTAGATTGCCTTTCCCATTGTATCTTTTTGATCGGCGGAAAAGCTCGCTTAACGCGGGATTTTTAATGGCATCAATATCATTCTGCTTAATACTCTTTTTAAAACGCAGTGACCCATCCTTGGTTTTGTCAAACAATTGATCTGATTCTACCCCTTGAGGCACCTGAGCAGGATAAATAATATCATCTGTCAAATGGATAGCTTCTCCGGTACCAGCTGAAGTACCTAATGGAGTTGCCCCCTCAAAAGTATAATTTAAGCCATCTAAGCCTGGAATACTGAAAAATACCTGGACCCCTACTGTGGGAATACCGGCATTTGTCGGCTTTTCAACAGCTAATATTTTTGTTATCTGCATATTTTTAATAAATTCTTCAGATGATTTCTTAAAAACTGAATCTGCTTCAATCTTGTTTTTAAAATGCTCTTTTGCATCTGCAATTGCCTTTGTCATAACAGCCATAACAGCACTGTATTTAAAAAGACGTTCGGTATTATTCCCGCCGCCCATTTTCACACCCATGGCATTAAAACCCATACCTACTTGCGCTTCCATGTCATCATTGGGCGATTTGGAACGATGGGATGAAACAATTGTCCATCCTTTGCCTAATGCGTTTAAAACCGCTAAAATACCTTCTGACAAAGAACCTATTTGGTTGAATTTCACTAACAATGAATTCGCCAAACCTTCCTCTGCCAAGGTATCAACTGTCTTATCATTCGTTGTGGCAACGTCATCCGCGATGATCGGCATGTACTTGCCAAACTTTTCGTTTAATAATTTCCATCCTCTATAATCATCTTCCGCCATGCCGTCCTCAATAGAAACAATGGGGATGTCATATTTAAAAATAGCATCATGGAAAAGTTGTAAAAGTTCGTCAGTAGTCATTACTATTTTTTCTTTGTCCCTCCAAAACATATACATACCGACCGCATCTTCCTTCCCGGTTTCTTCACGGTAAGCGTTCTCAAGTTCGCTGACCGCGGGATCAAGGGCAATACCAACGTCAACCCCTGGAACAAAACCGGATTTGATAATGGCTTGCTTGGCCAAAAGCCATAACCTTAGGTCAGGAACAGGGACTTCATGATCTCCATCTTTGTCATGCCATTTTCTATCCAAATAAGGCACAACTCCACCTTCAAGGCCAATACCCATGACTTGCCCGTTTTCACTACCCTCAATTAAGTCTTTTAAGGTCTTCTGGCATTTTACTGTCATTTCCTGAAACTCGCCATAATCCGCGTATTTCAAAGGAAGGAACATAGTCTCTTGAAAAGAAATATTAGACTTAGGGAATTCCGCTTCCGTATGCTTGCCTCCCATACCTGAATTACGGTACTGCCACGGTGCTCTTAATCTCTCAGTAACACCATTGACAGTAACCTGCACTTCCTGCGGCCGGGTGTTGACAAGCTTGTTTTTTATTTCCGGCAATTGATCAATCCAAGCGCCTGTAGTCTGACTTTTTTGAGCAACCTGCTCAGCATTTTCTTGCTGTTGCTTCATTTGTGCCCTATAAGCTTTCTTCGCCCCAGGATCAGTCAAAAAATAATCCAAAAGACCAACAGCGCCAATGCCTAAAAACGCTCTTCCAGCATATACCAAGTCATTCATGCCCGTGGACAATCCAGCGGTAATCATGATCGCCATCATAGTTAATCCCGGAATAGCGGCATATTTTAAACTCGTCAGCGGACCTGCGGCCGCGACACTAAGGTTGTATGGCGCATCGACATAGTAATTCAAGCCATTTTTGATAATACCAGGCTGCTTTCCATACGGGGTCTTGAAAAACATTTTAATTAAATACAAGGCTTTGTTAATAGGGCCTTTGTTTGCTTCTGCTAATTCTTGTTTTGCCTGCGGTAATAATTTCGCACTTAAAGCATCCAATTGAACGGCTTTGATATAATGCCCCATTTCGTGGATGGCAATATTCGAATGCCAAGACAGCCAAAGAAAAGCTAAAGAAATGAATGTTTCAGGTGACGCAAATAAAAATTGCAATGCTTGAGACCAGTTTTGGACCCCCCCTGCCGGTAAAGAAAGGAGACTGGAAATAAAAGCCGCATGGAAGCTGACTAAAATATGATTGGCAATATGATGTGATCTCTCAATGAAACCTGCATAGGTATTCTTAATGGAGTCAAAGAAATAGGTCTCCTTGGCGGCATTCTTGTCCTTTGCGACCATGGCGGCATCAAACTGCGCGGCCTTGGCAAGCAGCTGGCCTTCTAAAGTTTGACCGGAAACCAACATTGCCTGGTCTCCAAGGATCGCAGAAAACATAACAGGCCAATTAACTCGATCCATAACACCTTGATCGCCTGCAATGGCTTTAACGACCTCTAATTTATGTAGCGCGAACGGTAATTTAGTTTCAATGTAACCATTCTCTTTGCTCACCTTTTGAAAAATATTAAATGCCGTTTTAAGGGCCTGCTCTTCCTGTCCGACAGGCATCCCGGTAAGTCCTAATTCGGGTGATTGGAACAATTCCTTGCGAGCTTCACTTCTCATTGTTTTCAAAGAATACGCTATATAGCCGGGGTCATTGTCAATATTATTTAATTGATTTAAATCTGATTCCTGAACCACCGGTTTCGCCCCTATACTCTCAAGACCAAACCTAAAATCAATATTCTCCCCTTCACCCATTTTGGCCAACAGTGAAGAATCTATTTTTTTAACATCTTTTCTGACTTTGCTCTCATCAAGCAAGGTCCCACCGGAAAAGTATTTTCTCGGCATTGTCTCTTGTGTTATAGGGTTTACTTCTTCCTTAATATAGTTATAAACGCCCTTTTTGTACGCTTTCAAATACTGGTTATAAATATTCTGATTAATCGTTTTATCTTTAAGGTCAATCCCTTTGACTTTGTTCTCATTGACATAAACCTTGCTCAATAAACTTTCTTTTAAATGATCTTTATACCAAGAAGCTAAAATAACGGTATTAACGATTTGACGTAATGACGCGAAATTCTGCCCCTCGTTAACTTCTTTTTCAATTTCAGGGATAACAACTTCCCTGATAATATTTGTTGTTAACTTGCTGTATGTTTTCGCCTGTGAATTGTCCGGTTTGCTGATGTCAAGTTTCTCCTTGCCTAAGTTCTTATTAAGGGCAAGAAAATCCTCCTCAAGCATGACCTTTAGATGGCTTTCAGCAACAAAAGCACCGCCATTATGTTCATAGACAACCGCTTTTTGGGGAACGATCCAGACTTTATTAAACGTGTCGATGCTAATATCAGTGGTATGGTAAAGTTTTTGGGTTTTCTCATAAACTCTTTCCCAAAATTTCTTTCCAAGGTCTTGCTCAGGATAAAGCAAGGTGGCTGTTAATTGTTTTAAAATGTAATCCTGGGCCAAAAGATCGCGCCCCATTTCCGTTTGCCCAATATTCTTGGAAAACATCCTGTCTTTTTCATAAGGTGAGAGGTTGACCCACAAATCTTCTTCCGGGACAGTTAGAGCAGTCAAAAAATACTTGACCATTTTCTTTACTTCGCTTCTTAATGCTTCGCCTTTCAATCCTGACGCGCCTGAAGCAACAATGAAATCAAAAATAAAAGGATTCTCGGGATGGACAATGACCCCTTTAATCAACGCCGGTTCAAAAGCCGGGGTCACATTGACCATGGTGCCGGGTGTTGGTAGGCCTAAAACTGTATCAGCGTGGGCTAAAGGACAAGGACCTAAGGTGGTCAGAAAAAAACAAATGATAACTGTCAAACTTAAGATTCTTTTACACATAGCGAATAGTCTCCTTGTTAATAAACTTTTATTTTATCTTAGAAAATCTTGCCGCAACGGCATTGTTATTATGATAAGAAAGCGTTACCTTAGAAAGGATAACATATATTTGGAGATTGTCAAATTGGACAAGCTAAATTAATGATTCGTAACATATTGAAATACATGCTGTTATGCCATGAAGAAAAAATAATTATTTTTTTTACGAAATTAATATCTCGGAGTTCAGGAGCGCCCCCTTCGGGTAAGGATAACCGAAAAATTCCCCAAAGAGTCATCTGTTCACTAATGCTTTAATGGCGGGCAAGGCTTTTTGGGCGGCTTCTTCACCGCGTTTGATCAATTCATTAACTTCATACAATTCAAACCAGCTAATCCCTCTTAAATCCGGATGGACCAAAATATCAGCCTGCTTGGCGCTTTGCTCAGCTATCACAAATTCAGTTGCCTGCAAAGTGCGCACGACAATATCGGCAATATTAGGCGTAAACATTTTAGATACCAGCATGCCTAAACGAAAACCTAAAAATTTAAACGGATGTTTGGAAAAAGGGATTTCCAAACACGCTTTAAGATTCGCCTCTTCCTGTTTTTGCCCCCAATCAACTTCTTCAGGTGACTGCAATACATTGACCGCGATGATCTTCTTAACATCCCTATCAGCCGCCAATACATTCGTCGGCAAAGGATTTAATACCCCGCCATCTATGATCATTTGTTTGTTTTCGATGATCGGTTTGATGACGCCGGGAATGGCAATGCTTTTGCGTATAGCGTCCACCAAAGACCCTTGGTCTATGACGATTTCCTTGCGGTGAAACAGGTCATAGGCCACAATCTTCAAAGGGACCTTTGTTTCATGAAATGTTTTATTATTGAGCTTTATTTTCAGCCAGCGGTTGATGGTTTCCCCCTTCATCAGCCCTGATATGGGCAAAAGCGCCAAGGGGATCACCAAAAACATGAACAGGATGCCGAGCCAAAATAATTTGAAAACCATGAATAACAGGAACAACAAAAATAAAATGATGGCGCGCTGTATCGGCGGGTCATAAAGTTTCAGGGCGCCTGATTTTGTCTCGAATTCCCTCGCGAATTTTTCTATCTCATCCGCGGTGTACCCAACGGACCATAGGCCGGCAATCAGCGCTCCCATACTGCTGCCGACGACTATATCGATGGGAATGTCCTCACGTTCCAAGACCCGGATAACACCGATATGCACTATGCCCAAAGCCGCCCCGCCGCCTAAGACCAGCCCGACCATTGTCTTGCTGATTTGCCGTGAAAGCCGGCAAATGGTTTGGACGTATTCACTTTTAGGGTCCACTTCCCAAAAATCAAAACCAGGGATATTCTTTTTATCAATAAACTCCGCGGGTTGCACATGAGGTAAAGCCAGAAAAACATCATAATTAAGTATCTTTTTAATTTCCGGATGAGAAATATGGCCGCTGGCGTTGACCCCGCTGATGATGATCTGCACACGCTCGGTGTGGAACCTTTCCTTAAGCTGTTGGCTTAGCGTGTCAATCACATGACGGGTGGCATCTAAATCTTTTTCATTGTCCATGCAGACTAAATGAATGATGTCTGACTGTGTCAACGTTTTCATGACCACATCATCCATTTCATTGGGTAAATCCAGGACAATATAGCTGTAGTCGTTTACCAGCGAACTGATCAATTGGCTGATTTTGCTTACGGGCGTTGTATTTTGAGGATCAAATTTGACGCTTAAAAGATCCACCATCAGCACGCCCTTGTTGATCGTATTGAGGATAGAATGATGATCGCCGAGAATATTCGCCAAATCCATACGTTCTTCATTCTTATCGGAAGACAGGCTGAAAAGCAGAATTTTTTTATCCATCTGCTTTTTTAAACTTAAAGCCAGGTTCGTCGCGTAAGTGGAAGAGCCTGACCCTTGCACAGGCGCGTAAACAGCAATAATAGTGCTTTCTTGAGTGTTTTTAGTATGGGTAACATGCCTGCGGATACGTTGGGACAAACTCTGGCTTAAAGCCACCGCCAACTGTGGCGTTGATTTAAGCAGATTATAAAAACTATCTTTGTTGATCTTGATAACAACGGAATCATTAATAGCTTCATAGGTGTGGGAATGACTTTCACCGGTCAACGTCGAGATAACGCCAAATTGCATCCCGCGCAGGATAAAATCAACATCTTGCTTTTGCCCCTCATGATTAAGGCTGTATGAATAGACCCTTCCCGAGACTAAGGCATAAAAAGCATCCGCGGGCGCACCCTGTTGGCAAATAATGTCACCTTTGTTAAAATCAACAATTTCGACGTGACGGCTGATGCGGTTTAATGCAAACCAGTTTAAGCCCTGAAAAATAGGGATTTGTCTTAAAATGGGCAGTTTATTATTAAAAAAGGACGGTAAGGCCATCGGTAATTATTTAGTATAGACGGCGAAGGGAAAAAAAGCAATCACTCAATAAGGGTCAGTTGATTAGACTTATCCACCAGAACTTGACTTATCCCTAAAATTTGTGACAAATTGACAACGGGCGTCATCTGGCGGATGGTGAACGTAGCGCCAGTCACTTGCGCGGCATCGATTTGGGTACCATTAAAATCAAATTTAAAATCTTCTCCCTGTTTTTTGACCTGCATACTCATCTGTGCGGGGTTTAAATCAATACCGCCTTTTCTACCATTTGACCTTATATAATTGCTCGCTTGTGCCGTCACTAAAGCTTTATCTTTCGGGGTCTTCCGATCATCTAAACTGGCGCCCCTAAAGAACCCAAACTCTACCCGTTCCTCTTTCAGCCCTTCCTCTGGCTCGAAGAACGGATAGGGATTGTTCACTTCTTTCCTAGTAAAGCCTTTAGCATCAATGTATATATTGGCCCCATCAAGACGCTCCTGTAAATTGGTTTCATGAACCATTATTCCACTTGCGGAAAGTTTATACTTTAACTTTTCTATCTCGCCAATAAAAATATCCTTGGCTCTTTGATTTGTCTTATGGCCCAAAATATCGGTATAAATTTCTACCTCACTAAGTTTAAACTTAAGAATTTCATCCTGTATGAGTTTAATTCTTTCCGAGTAAGCGTCTACTGTAGGCACAATATGACTAAGAATATATACATAACTACCGTCCTCTTCTTTCCCTATGAGAATAAAGGCCGCACAATATTGCAAATGTTGCGTATATAAAATTTCTCTATCTCCTAAATTTCTAACAATAGCTGTATCCTCCTCATCGATCCGTATTGTATTTTTATTCATGTAGTCCTTGAGATTCTTATTCATGTGGCCCTTGAGATCTTTATCTATAATGAATTGATAGTTCCCCTTTTCTCGATTATAGGCAAATCTATATATTTTTGTCCTATGCATAATAGACATCGCCCCATCCGCCACCGGATTTGGGGTATAATTTATCATACCCATATCGCCAACAATTTCAGTTAATGATTTGGATACTGCGGCCATATCTTTAGGAGTTATCATTGCTAAACTACGAAATTCAATCGCTGGGGTAATTTTTCCAACCACCCCACCCGAAAAATACTTCCTCGGGATAACTTCATTAGTAATTGAATTGGATTCTTCTTTGATGTAGTTGTAAACGCCCTTTTTAAAAGCTTTCAGGTATTCTTGATAAATCCTATCCTTATCCCCTGCTGAAACGTTCACACCACTAATTTTGTTTTGATTAGAATATATCTTATTAAGAAGACTGT
>CAZABZ010000024.1:0-11336 GCA_964483535.1 uncultured Planctomycetales bacterium
GCGTGTCGAGGAAGCTTGGTAGGCCTCGTAAAATAATCTAAGCAAAAATTAAACGCTAACGCTAAACCGTTAATGTTGAGCGAAGTTGAGCACATATTTGCTACGACTCCAGCTGTACCGGAGCCTATGCCAATAGGTCTTAGCTTCGTTCTCTAAGCCTTAGTTACACTGTAACTAAGCCCGTTTACTTGGCTTTGCCTGCGAGTTGAGTAAACGGTCAAAAGCAGGCTGGCTTCAATGTTCGCCTTCAGCATTGAAGTGAGATCTTAGAAGGCTGGTCCCGAAACAATCCTGTTTGCCGGAGGGTGAGGGATGAGACAAAAGTAGACAAACTATACATGTAGACGCTTATATTACGAGACTCAAGGACCCGGGTTCAATCCCCGGCACCTCCACTTTGATTTTTAAGTCATTTAATACTATATAGTTAGAAACCATAAATTTTCCGCAGTGTCCAAACAGTGCCTATTTGGTGGGGATTTCAGATATTTAACACCATTATCACCACCAAAGATAATAAATGCTCATATTCCCCTACGCTAAGATTACTGGTGATAAAATTATTGTTTACCCTGAATAACAATGGCGGTTAGTAGGAAAAGATGAGGAGAATCTCATTATGAAAAAAATTTTATGGCCCTTTGGAATTGGGTTGTTAGTTTTGATCATTGTTGTTGGGATTGCGGTAGGGTTGTATATTGGGCCGATTGTCAAAATTGGTATGGAAGAGGTGGGGCCGCAAATAGCCAAAGTCTCGATTAAAGTGGATGCCGTTGATATATTTCTTTTGACCGGTTCAGCCAAAATCAAAGGGCTTATAGTAGGCAACCCTAATGGGTATAAAACCCCACAGGCCATCAGCGTAGGCACTGTTGCCGTCAGTGTGAATCCATTTTCCGTTTTATCGAACAAAATTATCGTGCGTTCGGTCCATGTTGAATCTCCGGAAATCACTTTTGAAGGGGGACTTGGCAGTAATAATTTAAGTAAGATTATGAACAACGTGAACGCACTGGCCCAAAAGGGTAAAGAAACCGGTAATAAGCCTGCTTCAAAAATAGAAGTGGATGATTTTCTTATCACTGGGGCAAAAGTTCACGTCATTCTCACGAGTTTGGGCAACAAGGAAATGACGTTGCCGTTGCCGAACATCCATCTCACTGATATGGGTAAAGGGAGCAATGGACTGACGCCTGTTGAACTCACCCGTGCCGTTCTCGATGCTATCATTAGCGGCACTATCAAGGTTGTCACCAGTTCCGTCACTCAATTGGGCCACAGTGTTCAGAATTTAGGGAAAGGGGTCGGTCAAACAGTGGGGGGGAGCGTAAATAAGATTACTAATAGCATCGGCGGGCTATTTGGAAAATAAGTTTTGTGGATTCTTAACGCTTAGATTTATTTTCGGCGCCTCCACCAAATATTTTCCGCATCATCAAATATAGCGACGAAGTCTGCTTGTTTTTTTCGTAAATCCCCTAAAAATATAGCAGATACGAACCAATTCTGGAAGGGCAATGTTATGGCTCAATACGATGTCGGGGACAAGGTTATTCTTAAAGATGATGGCCAACTTTATACTGTGGTTGGTGTACGGACCGAAGATCATATCGTGCTTTTTGATTTAGAAAAAGGTGATGCAAGGGCATCCGCGAAGCTTACAGTGTTGCTAAGTCAGTTGGAGATACAAAAAACCTGCACGCCCAAATTCCCACAAGTTGTTGTCTATAAAGCTAAGTATGTCCCCAGCTGAGCCATTAGCCCATGCAACAGGGATTATGGTAAGCGGGAGGGGAGAGGATAAGTAAATAATATGAAAACACGAAAAGATTTGTGTGATTGGATTGTTGAGGCACTAAAGGATTTAAATGGTTCTTCCCAAATTATTAAAATACGCGAACACATATGGCAGCACCATCAAAATGACCTGGTCAATAGCGGGAATTTGCATTTTACATGGAATGAAGATCTCTATTGGGCGGCAACACAATTGCGGGCTAAGGGCGTGTTAAAGAATGCTAAGGCGACTTCAAAAAGCGTTTGGGCATTAAACGACATAAGGAAGGTATAAGCCGATGAAATATCTTTTAAACGGGGGACAAGCATGAAAGAATCTTTGAAAAATGAAACTGATATGCTGGAGTCAATTAATAAAATACAAGCTCTGCTTATTGTGATCGATAAGAAGGTAGACGTTTTAATGAACCGAGATACCAAGCCGTCCCATAACCTTCCGGCTAATAGCACTAATGATGATCGCAATAAAGGGAGGGTAATGCACAAGGCAATTTGCGCGGATTGTAAGAAAGAGTGTTCACTGCCTTTTAAACCAAGCGGGGACCGGCCGGTATATTGCCAGGACTGTTTTTCCCGCCGTAAAGTGATTAAAATGTCAGGGATAACAATTGCTGATAAACCCAAAGAGGTCCCGTTACTTCAGGTGCAGGTTAAGACAAAGAAGAAGGCTGTTGCAGTAAAAAAGATTGTTGGAAAAAAGAAGCCGGTTCCTAAGAAAAAGTAAGGGGGATGTGACGGTGATAAAGGATAAGGGCAATATTCTCGCTTTCGTAATTGTTTTAATCGGCCTTATTATTATTGGGTTTGGAGGCCTTAAAATGTTAGACGCTAAAATCGGCACTTTCACCATCAGGGAGCATAATAGTTGTGTGAACTTTACACGGGAACTGGTTAAAAGCCATTCAGAATATCTCAAGTTTGATCCGGAGCCGTATACAACTTGTAAAGATGGTGTTTTAAAAAGGGATTATTTTGACGGCCTTAAGGTGGCAATTATCGGCGGGGTTATTGTATTAGGCGGCATTTTAGTAAAAGTATTCTTTAGTTAAACGATTTCTTTGCTAATAATTAGTCGGGCCCACCATTCTTTATAACTCATCATTTTTATTTTGGGATATACTCCATTCAAAGCAAATTGAGGAGAAGATTTATGCCAAAGATCCTTATGGTTCTCATCATTTTTTTATGTTCTTGGATTATGAACGCACGGGCAGATATGAATATAGGGATGGCTCAGGAAGGCCCTTTTAAGAAATATTATGCAAATGGGAAGCTGCAACAGGAAGGGATTTTGGAGAACAACAAGCTTGAAGGTTTGTCCAAGTTTTATTATGAAAGCGGGAAATTAAAGTCAGAAATTAATTTTAAGGGTAACAAAGTAGAGGGGCTTTGCAAGTTTTATCATGAAGACGGGAAATTACAGGTCGAAGAATTTCTTAAGGATGGGAAGCAAGAAGGTTTGTCTAAAGAGTATTATGATAATGGGGGATTAAAGTCAGAATTTAATTTTAAGGACGGCAAAAGAGATGGATTAGAAAAAGTTTATTATCAAAATGGGAAATTGCAAATAGAAGCAACTTATAAGGATGGCAAAGAATCAGGTCCTTATAGAATTTATTATGAAAACGGGCGATTGCATGAAGAAGGGGCTTGCAAGGATGGTAAAAAAGACGGCCCTTATAAAGCATATAACGAAAAGGGCATATTGCAGGAAGAGGGGTCTTTCAGGGGTGGCAAAGCAGAAGGGCCCTATAAGGTTTATTATGAAAATAGGCAAGTGCATGAAGAGGGAGATTTCAAGGACGGGAAAAAAGAAGGGGCCTATAAGGATTATTATAGAGACGGGAAATTGCAGGAGGAGGGGACAGCAGAAGGACCGTATAAGGTTTATTATGAAAATGGGAAATTGTATGAAGAAGGGACTAACAAGCACGGTAAAAAAGAAGGGGCCTATAGGGATTATTATGAAGATGGGAAATTGCATGAAGGGGGAGATTTTAAGGATGGGAAAAAAGAAGGATACAGTCTTTATTATGAAGGTGGGCAATTGCAGGCAGAGGGGGCTAATAAGGACGGGAAGCCGGAAGGACTGTTAAAATACTACTATGAGAATGGTCAATTAAAATTAGAGTGGCTTTATAAGGATGGCAAACTAGACGGAAAACAAAAAACATATTATGAGGACGGGGCAATCGAATATATCGATACATATAAAGATGGCCAGAAGATCAGTAGGAAGGCATATGATAAAGAAGGGGCCCTTAAGCTTGATTAAAGTGAAAGGTAGTGGCTTTGGTTTTTGTTTGATATAATTAAAAAATATGCGAACTTTTTTCAAATATAGATTCTTTAGAAATTCTCGCAGTCGATTAATGAACGGGTTCTTTAAATTTCTAGAGGGGGCGATGAGGATTGTCCCCCGATGGCTTATTGAGCTCTTCATGGAGGGGATATTTCCCATAATCTATTTAATTACGAAAGAGTTAAGCCGGATTTGCGAAAGAAATTTACAGTTGGTTTATGGGGACCCAAAAGATAAAAAGAAATATGAACTCATGGCCAAACGGTGCATCAAATCCATTGGCTATGCCGTGGTGGATGTTTTTTATTATGTTGACCGTCCTGATGAATTATCGAAAATCACGCACGTTGAGAATGAGGATAATTTAAAGAAAGCGCTTGAGTTAGGCCAGGGAGTTATTGCCGTATCCGCTCACTTGGGTAATTTCCCTTTGATGTTCCTTTCTCTGGTGCAAAAAGGCTATAAGGTCAATGTGATTATTCGTAACATGAGAGACGAGAGTTTTAGTAAGCTTGTGTATCGGCTGTGTGATAAATGGGGCATTAATATGATCCAGACTTTCCCAGGGAAGCAATTTGTAAGGGAAAGTTTAGCGGCCTTAAAGCGTAATGAATTATTATTTATTCTGCTTGATGAAGTTGTCCCTCAAGAGGAAGGCGTAAAGGTGAGATTTTTCAATCATGAAGTTATAAGGGCCACAGGACCGGTTTTATTTTTTGAAAGGACATCTTCACCCGTTCTGCCGATGTTTATTGCGCAGGATGAGAGAAAGCATTTTAAGATTTTTATCGAACAACCTTTTGAAATTGAGAAGGGCGGCAATCCCCAGGAAAATACGGTCAAGAATATTGCCGGCCTAACTAATATTATCGAGCATTTTGTCGATCAATATCCGTTTCAGTGGGGCGGTTGGTTTAACAGGAGATGGGCGTATCGCAGTGAAGAGAGGGGCTAAATTAATTCCATGAAAAAAATATTGTGTATAGTAGTTGCGCTCTTTTTCCCTTTGACAGCTTCTTGGGCGGCCCAGCAGTGGGAAAACCAGGGGGATTTTTATTTTTTGGCTAAGAATACAAAGGAAAATTTTAGCGCCTCGGGAGCAGGGGCCAATAAGTTCCTTAGCAAATACTTGGCATATGACGGGGTTGATTTTTTAGTCCAAGGGGCAGATGATTGGCAAGATTATGGGAGGCTTAATCTTGGCAATAATAACATGTTCCTTGTGCCCATACGTTCTGGTATGAAGGTTGAGGAAATCCATTTTTTGGCTTCAGGGAATTATGGGAATAGTTATAAACATGATGCTTTGCTGCGCCTGTATGGAGAGAATTATTATTACGCGGTTTTGACTGTGACTTTTGCTTATCAGGATGGGACGTACAAAATTCTTTCAGCTCCGGTATTTTGGGATTGGTTTCATTTGCCTTCGATGGGCTGGTCCAAAGACGGTGTTAGAAGTAAGGTCGTGGGCGTCAATCCGATGCGCAAGGACTGTACCATGTACCATATAAGTTTTGCCAATCCCAAGCCAACGCAACCCGTTAAAGATATTTTAGTTTCAGACAGTTGGTTAAGCGATCAGCCATTTTCAGATGTTTTTGCATTGACCATTAAATCTTCAGATACAATGCAAGCCATTAAAAAGAATTAGAAAACTTTGAGAAATCCTTATGGGAACACTGCGGACTGATCTTCGAGTTGGTGGGCCATCGCCTTTAGGGGCCCGTGTGTCTGGAGACGGAGTGAACTTCGCGTTTTTCAGCCGGCATGCCAACCGCGTCTGGCTGGAGTTGTTTGATCATCCCGACGATGCCGCGGCCGCCAGGGTGATTGATTTGGATGGCATCTCCAACCGTACCGGGGATGTGTGGCACGTCTGGATCAAGGGGATTCGAGCAGGCCAGCTGTATGCCTATCGTGTGGATGGCC
Organism: uncultured Planctomycetales bacterium; assembly: GCA_964483535.1. GTDB lineage: Bacteria > Omnitrophota > Gorgyraeia > Zapsychrales > Fredricksoniimonadaceae > JABDGZ01. Next base: position 6,029 of record CAZABZ010000024.1, read on the forward strand.
CATACAACCCCAAGGACGGCCAACGTTTTAATTTCAACAAGCTTCTTTTAGATCCTTTCGCCACAGCAATTTCGAACAGTCCCGCCTGTGATTTCAACCTGGCCTTGGGGTACAATCCGTCAGTGCCTGATGGAGACTCGGTGCCTTCAATGGTCGATAATGCTGGTGCCATGCCCAAATGCGTAGTTACGCAGGATTATTTTAACTGGCATGGTGACACCTCGCCTCGTCACCCCTGGTCTAAGACGGTCATTTATGAAACACATGTGCGCGGCTGTACTATCCATCCTAATGGTGGTGTTAGGCATCCCGGCACGTACCGAGGTTTGATTGAAAAAATTCCTTATTTTAAAAAATTGGGAGTGACAGCTGTGGAGCTGATGCCCGTACAGGAGTTCAATGAAAACCAGTCAAGGCGTGTCCATGCGCAGACGCTTCAACCGCTCAAGAATTATTGGGGATACGATCCCATGCTTTTTGGTGCGCCCAAAGCTTCTTTTAGTAGTTTGAAAGGTTTGGGCCAGCAGAAACAGGAGTTCAAGAAAATGGTCCAGGCTTTTCACAAATCCGGAATTGAAGTGATTCTTGACGTGGTGTTTAATCACACGGCAGAGGGAGACGAGCCTGGGCCGACGCTTTCTTTGCGGGGGATCGACAACACGATTTTTTACATGTTGGAGGGTGATAAACGTTTTTATAAAAACTACACAGGCACCGGCAACACCATTAATGCCAACCATCCCGTGGTGCAGGAGCATATATTGGCCGTATTGCGCAACTGGGCGCAAGAGATGCATGTTGATGGATTTCGTTTTGACTTGGCCTCGGCCCTTAATCGAGACACTGACGGTGGTTTGCGACATGATGCCCCTCTTCTCGAAAGAGTGGCTAAGGACCCAATTTTGAAAGATGTGAAAATCATCGCTGAGCCGTGGGATGCCGCCGGTGCGTACGAGTTGGGTGGTTTTTCAGACCGGCGTTGGACAGAGTGGAATGACCGCTACCGCAACGAAGTCCGGCTTTTTTGGCGCGGCGATGATGGGATGCTGGGATTTTTTGCCCAACGCATCTGCGGCAGTGCTGACATCTTCACCAAGACGGGCAAAGGTCCCGCCAACAGCATTAATTTCGTTACTTGTCACGATGGCTTTACGTTAAATGACTTAGTGAGTTATCAATACAAACACAACGAAGCCAACGGGCAGAATAATCACGATGGGACAAACGAAAATTTCAGCGAGAATTACGGTGTTGAGGGCAAAAGCGTGGATTACGCCATCGAATCTCTCAGGAAGCGCCAGATCAAGAACTTCCTGCTGACTTTGTTCATCTCGCGCGGGGTCCCGATGCTGCTGGGAGGGGACGAATTTCGTCGCACACAAGGCGGTAACAACAACGCCTACTGCCAGGACAACGAAACGAGTTGGTATGATTGGGATTGTTTAAAACAGCACAAGGAAATTTTTCAATTCACCCGTGGCATGATCGCCTTTCGTCGCGCCCATCCGATTCTGTGTAAGGAACAATTTTATACGGATGAAGAGATCCAATGGTTTGGCCCGCAAGGAGGGGCGCCCAACTGGTCTGACCCGAAAGAAAAACAGTTTGCCTGTTTGGTCCATGAAGATGGAGAGAGATCGCTTTTTTTGATGTTCAATGCCAGCCCCTATGCGGTTGATTTCACTTTGCCGCCTGCAGCTCCAGGGACTTTTTGGCATCTGGCCGTTGATACCTTTCGCGAAGCTCCGCAGGATTTATTTGTCGAGGGCAAGGAGCCTCGTTTGGACAATCCGCAAATTTATCACTTAAACCCCCGGTCCAGCGCTATACTTCTGGTCTTGCCCAAGCGGGGCAGAGGGGATTTTACTAAAACCGTTTAATGACCAAACTTTGGTCGATTTAGTTAACTGGCGTCTAAATAGGAGGGAAATATGGAGTCATCAATGTTGATATTTGTTTTCATTTTAGTGTTCATTGTTTTTACAGGGATCAGGATTATCCAGCAGTATGAAACAGGCGTTGTTTTTCAGCTCGGTAGATATTCAAGAACGCTTCAGCCCGGGCTCAATTTCATCATTCCTTTGATCGAGTCAGCAAGGGTCGTTGATATGCGGGTTTTAACCAACGATATTCCAAAACAGCAAGCGATCACTAAAGACAACGTGCCGGTATCGATCAATGGCGTTGTTTATTTCCAAGTCGTGGATGCTCAAAATGCCGTTATTAAGGTCCAGAATTATTTGTATGCGGTTTCTCAATACGCGCAGGCGGCGTTGAGGGATGTAGTGGGCGGGATGACCTTTGATGATCTTTTGGCCGAGAGGCAGAAGATCGGCGATGAAATTGAAGTGATTATTCAAAAGCAGGCGGAGAACTGGGGGCTTAAAGTCACGGCGATCAAGCTTTTGGATGTGGATGTGCCTGAAGATTTAAAGAAGATGATGTCCCGGCAGGCTTCCGCGGAAAGAGAGAAAAGGGCGAACATTACCAAGGCAGAAGGGGACAAATTAGCCGCTGTCAATCTCGCAGAGGCAGCAAGGACAATGGCCCAATCTCCCGGCGCAATGCAATTAAGAACGCTTCAAACCTTAGATGGTCTTGGGCCGACCGCATCCAATACAGTTGTTCTTGCGGTCCCTGTGGATATCATGGACTCAATGAGAGCATTGACAGCCAAACTCATAGAAAAGAAACAGGAATAAGGCGGGCAGTTTCTTTTGGCATGAGAGAAATAATTGACAGAGATATTAAAGAGAGGATAATAAATTTGTAAGTCAACCAAGGAGGCCTTATGGGAGCTGGGAATAATAATAAAAAATCACCAAAGAAAAAGGCTGTTGCCAAGGCCGCTGTTAATAAGAACCAAGATATTCAAGAGGCTATCCGTTTGAAAGCGTATGAAATATATTTGGAGCGTAATGGCGCTGCTGGCGACGAGCTTGAAGACTGGGCAATAGCTGAAAGAATAGTCTTGAAGAAATTTACTCAATGAACAAGATTTCGATAGGGTGACCGAGATTTTTAAAAAGGAGAGAGAAAATGGTATCTATAACCAACGCAGAACTGCTGAAAGACAAAGACATTTTAAATGAAATCAACAGGTACAAATGGTTAGAAAGTGAAAAATCAGGTTCAGATATCGGCTTTGAAAGGGCCTCAAGAGAGTGGATCAATATCTATTCTAAGCAATATCTTACTCAACGTCCGGTGAAATCGGCTGCTCTCTGGTTCAAATCACAACCGCTCTATAGTATTTTAAATAAAGAAATCGTATAATGCTTTAAGCCAAGGGAAAACGTAAAAGAAACTAAAAGGCCATTTATTTAACGCCCTGTGATTTAATAAATTGCAGGGTGTTTTTGTTTAAGGTAGAATTATTCTATGATTAAAATTATTCAACTGGATTTTGTCAACGCCTTCCTGGTTAATGTAAAAGACGGTTTTATCTTGATTGATACAGGTATGCCCCAACACTTAGAAAGGTTGGAGGCCCAATTGATAGCCGCAGGCTGTCTTCCTTCTAAATTGAAGCTCGTGATTATAACTCATGGCGATCGAGATCATATCGGCAATTGCGCGCAGTTGCAGGAAAAATATAAAGCTAAGATAGCCATGCACGAGGCCGATGCTTTTATGGCAGAAAGCGGTGTATTACTGAAGCGTAAAGTAAGGACCTTGGCCGGCAGAATTCTAATCTTGCTTTCGAGATTACGAAGACAAAAGGTAATTGTGCAGAAGTTTAAACCGGATATATTCCTGAAAGACGGACAGGATTTAGGGGAGTACGGATGGGGCGCGAAAATTATTCATCTGCCAGGCCATACCAAAGGCTCTATCGGTATTTTAACCGAAGAAGGCGATTTGTTTGTCGGGGACACATTGGTTAATTTTAAAAAGCCGGATACGGCCATATTTATTGATAATTCCAAGGATCTTAAAAGTAGTATTGAGAAATTGAGGGAGCTTAACATTAAAAAGGTGTATCCCGGCCACGGTAAAATATTTTCATTCGCTGATTTAAAGCTATCCTGATTTTTTTTAATTTGTTAGCTAAGGCAAAAGGGATGAGTATAATAACAACATGTCTCAAAAATTGAAGAATAAAATCAATAATAAACAGGCCCGCGTCGCGGTGATCGGATTAGGGTATGTCGGCTTACCTTTGGCAGCGGCATTCGCCCAAAAAGGGTTTAATGTAGTGGGCATTGATACCGACGCTCGAAGAGTAGAGCGGATTTTGAATTTGAAAAGTTATATTACGGACGTGCCCAGCGCCGTTATAAGCCGCATCATCCGCCGGAAGGTTTTTAGCGCATCCACCGATTTTAAATTATTGGCCAAGGTTGATGTCGTTATTATTTGTGTACCGACACCGCTTAAGCGCAAATACACGCCCGACATTTCATATATTGTCGGTGCGGTCAGGAGCATCACAAAATATTTGCATAAGGACATGCTCGTTATTTTAGAAAGCACCACCTATCCCGGCACAACAGAGGAGCTTATCAAGCCGGAGCTGGAAAAAAGCGGCTTAAAAGCAGGCAAGGATTTTCATATCGCTTTTTCTCCTGAGCGCATTGATCCGGGCAATAAGAATTTCGCGGTGACAGAAATCCCTAAAATTGTCGGGGGCTTGACTCCGGCGTGCACATCTTTGACAGGGTTGCTTTATAGCAAGGTCATTAGGAAGGTGCATCAGGTGTCTTCTTGCAGGTCCGCGGAAATGGCCAAACTTTTGGAAAATTCTTTTCGCATCGTTAATATCGGGTGGATCAATGAGATCGCGCAAATGTGCCATGCGTTAAATATCGATGTCTGGGAAGTCATTGACGCGGCCCGTACCAAACCATTTGGTTTCATGCCGTTTTATCCGGGGCTGGGGGTTGGCGGTCATTGCATTCCCGAAGACCCATTGTATTTATATTGGAAAGCCAAACATTACGATTTTAGCTGTAAATTTATCAAATTGGCTGCGGATACCAACCACAATATGCCTGGTTACGCGGTCACGCGATTGAAGGCGATGTTAGGGAAATCTTTTAAAAACGCCCGGGTTTTGGTCTTGGGAGTGACCTATAAGAAGGATGTCAATGACCTTAGAAAATCGCCGTCAATAAGACTCATTGAACTTTTAAGAAAGCAAACCCGCGTGGATTATTACGATCCTATAATTCCGTATCTCAAATTGGATGGATTGGACCTGAAAGCTATTGATTTAGCGCCGGCCATACTTAAACGGTATGATGTGGTGGTGGTGGCTGTAGACCATTCAGCAGTGGATTACGATCTAATATATAGGAATGCGCGA
>CAZABZ010000025.1:0-7698 GCA_964483535.1 uncultured Planctomycetales bacterium
CATAAAGACCTGGAAGAATATTTTCAGGCCAAGTGTAAGATCTTTGCTAATCAGGAAGCACAAGATTTTGCTGTACTTAATTATCAAGAATCTAACTGGATTCCCGCTTTCGCGGGAATGACAAGTTTTGTAGAGTTGGCAGAGCAATTGAAAGCTAAAGTACTTTTTTTTAATACGCCTGATAAGCTGGCGGGAGTGGATAACCCCAATTATTTAGCGGCGATCCAAGCGGCTTATGCTTTGGGCATCAGTAAAGACATCTGCCTTAAGGTGTTTTCAGAATTTAAAGGGGTTGAGCATCGTCTGGAATTCGTGCGCGATTTAGAGGGGATTGATTTTATCAATGATTCTAAATCAACGACGGTAGAAGCCGGTCGATGGGCCCTGGAGCGCTCGTTGAAGCCTGTGGTGATGATCTGTGGCGGGTTAGATAAGCATTTGGATTACTCGCCCTTAAGATCTTTAGTGGCCCAAAAAGTCAAACACATGATCGCCATCGGCCAGGCACGCGAGATCATGAAATCAACCTTCGGTGATGTGGTGGCCGTGGATACCTTTACCTCTTTAGAAGAAGCTGTTAAGGCCGCGCGCGGGATTGCAAAACCAGGTGAATGCGTCCTGCTTTCGCCCATGTGCGCCAGTTTTGATATGTTCAAAGATTATGAGCATCGAGGACGGTGTTTCAAAGAAATCGTAAATAATTTAACATAACATGCGCCAAGAACGAATCTCTTTAACGATAACTGTATTGACCCTCATTTGCGTGGGCATTGTGATGATCTACTCTGCCAGCTGTGTCAATGCCATGCAAACCTATGGGGACAGCTTGTACTATCTTAAACGTCATATGCTGTTTTTAGTTTTTGGACTGGCGGCTTCATTTTTTATTTTACGCATGGATTATCGTCAGATCCAGCCGCACGCGCGTATGTTGATAGGGATATGCGCAGTCCTTTTAGTTTTTGTCCTTATTCCTCATATCGGTAATGAAAGTTATGGGGCCCGCCGGTGGTTTAAGCTTGGTGTTTTTCACTTTCAACCTTCTGAGCTAGCCAAGCTCGCCATGATTATTTATACCGCGGATTTCTTGGCTCGCAAACAGCAGGTTATTAAGAGTTTCTGGCAAGGGTTTTTACCGCCCCTTTTGGTCATGGGTGTTTTGTGCGCCTTGACCGTCAAACAACCGGATTTGGGAACCACCGTTGAAATAGCGGTGGTGACATTGGCCATGTTGTTTTTAGGCGGCGCGAGGCTCTGGCATTTGGCGTTGATTTTTTGTTCCGCGATACCTTTGATGGCTTATTTAATTATCAAAGAGCCCTATCGCATGGCGCGTATCATTGCTTTTTTAGACCCTTGGCAAGACAGTCAAGGCATTGGCTTTCAATTAACACAATCGCAAATTGCTTTGGGTTCGGGAGGGATTTTGGGGGTGGGGCTTGGGCACAGCCAGCAAAAACTTTTTTATTTGCCGGCGGCGCATACGGATTTTATTCTTTCGATCATCGGCGAGGAATTAGGTTTGGTCGGGACACTAAGCATTATTGTGCTCTTTGGCCTTTTTATCTGGCAAGGCACACGTATTGTCCGGCAGACCAATAATCCCTTTGGATATTTTTTAGGCATGGGCATTGTCATGATGTTAGGACTGCAGGCAGTGGTCAATGTGGGGGTGAGCATTGGGGCCTTTCCAACGAAGGGTTTGCCTTTGCCCTTTATTAGTTACGGAGGATCCGCTTTGATTTTTCATCTGATGGCCATTGCCTTGCTGTTGAATATTTCAAAAACAGAGGATTATTAGTGAAAGTACTTATCGCAACAGGCGGAACAGGTGGACATATTTTTCCGGCCATTGAGACAGCCAAAGCCTTGAGGGTCAGGGGCCATCACGTCAGCTTTGCCGGGGTTTTGGGACCGGCCGAGGACAGGATCAAGGCCTTAGGTTTTCCTGTTTTTTCTCTTTCGGCCCAGGGACTTAATGACCGTTCATTTTTAGGGTGGCTTAATTTTGGCAGTATTATGTTTCGGGCGGTGTGGGGTTCTTTTAGTGTCGTACGTAAAATAACCCCTGATAAAATTATCGGTTTCGGCAGCTATGGGGCTTTTCCGGTGGTCATGGCCGGGGTTTTGATGCGATGCCCCGTGTTAATCCATGAACAGAATGTGGTCCCGGGCAAGGCCAATGCCTTACTTTCGAAGATAGTTAAAAAAGTGGCCATCAGCTTTGAAGGCAGCCGTAAATACCTTGATCCAGCCAAGGCGGTGTGGACCGGCTGTCCGTGCCATCACAGCGCTGTCCCTTCGAAATCTGAAGGTCTGCTCGCTTTTGGTCTTGAGGAAAATAAAAAAACGATCGTGCTCTTAGGCGGCTCTCAGGGCAGTCAGCGGTTAAATGAAGTTTTCTTTGAATTGATGAAGGACCTGTCTCCCGCTCATTTTCAGGCGATACATATGACAGGCATAAAAGATTTTCCCTTGTATGAAGCGCGTTACCGGTTGGTGAAATTACCCGTCAAAGCATATGCCTTTATCGACAATATAGCCCAAGCTTATGCCGCGGCCGACATTGTCATTGCCCGAGCGGGCGCGGCGACTGTCAGTGAACTTGGCCTCCTGGGGTTAGCGGCTGTTTTAGTTCCGTATCCTTTTGCCGGTAATCATCAAAAATACAATGCGGATGTTTTGGCTGACAAAGGGGTTGCTTTCATCGTTGAACAGAAAGATTTGACCGAAATTTCTCTTAAAGAAGCAGTGACCCGTATGCTGTCCTTAAATCTTTCAAGGGAAGACATCTTAAAGAAAACTCAAGGATTGTTTCAAACGGACGCGGCCTTGCAGTTGGCCTTGGTTACGGAAGGATTATAATTTATTTCTTTATCATAACTGTTAGGTGTGCGATTATATTAAAACTATGGGCAAACATTATCATTTGATCGGTATCGGTGGCATTGGTATGGGGACATTGGCTTCTTTGCTTTTGGACCAAGGGGACACCGTCAGCGGTTCGGATTTAAAAGACAATGAAATATGTCAGGGACTTCGCGGCAGAGGCGCAAGTATTTCTATAGGTCATAGGACCAGTAATATTGTGAAGAATATCGATTATGTGGTCTATTCTTCAGCTGTCCGGGTCAATAACCCTGAACTTATTGAATCAGAGAGCCGCAATATCCCTATTTTACGCCGGGCAGAAGTATTGGCCAGGTTAGTCAACAACCAAGTGGGAATAACGATCGCCGGCGCGCATGGTAAAACAACGACGACGTCGATGGTTTCAAGCCTTTTGATTAACGCAGGGCTAAAACCCACCACGGCCATTGGCGGGATCATCAACGGGCCACAGGCGTATAATGCTAATTTAGGAGAGGGCAAATATTTTGTGGCTGAAGTTGATGAAAGTGACGGCACCTTCCTTTATTTTAATCCGCATTATTCAATCATTACCAATATGGATTTTGAGCACGTGGATTTTTATAAAAATTGGGAAGGCATTGCCCAAGCTTTTGCCAAGTTTATCGCCCGCACGCACAGCGACGGGAGTTTGATTGTTTGCGGTGAGGACAGCAAGTTGATCCAGTTAGTGCACCAACAGAAGGCCGCGGCAGTCACTTATGGCATGAGCGCTAACAGGGATGTTTATGCGCAAGATATCGCTATGGACGGCTTTAAGTCTTCCTTTGTCTGCCATACGCGCAGCCATGGCCGACTGGGGCCATTTGAGCTTTCTGTCCCGGGCAGGCATAATATTTTAAATGCCTTGGCCTGCATTAGCTTAGGTTTACAGCTGGGCATTTCTTATGAAGTCATGTTTAAGACACTTAAAAGTTTTACCGGGGTTAAACGCCGTTTCCAATTAAAAGGCCATGTGAATGATGTGATGGTGATTGATGATTATGGCCATCATCCCACCGAAATCCGGGCGACCCTTAAGGCGGCGCGTTTATTCAGCCCTAAGCGTCTCATTACCGTATTTCAACCTCACCGGTATTCCAGGACTAAATTTCTTTTGAATGAATTTGTCGAACATTTGGCCTTAAGTGATGAATTGATATTGACGGATATCTACGCGGCCAGTGAGAAGATCAGCGAAGGGGTTGGGGTGGAGGCATTGTTTGAAGAATTACAGAAAAAGTTAGGGTTAGGGGTCATTTTTTTAAAAAAAGAAGACATTTTAAAATATTTACGGGAATATGTTCAAGCTGGGGACATGGTGATTTTTCTGGGGGCCGGGGATATCTACCATCTTTCAGATGAATTAGTTAAAATCTTAAATTTGGAAAGAGTCCCATGAGTCGTCATCCATTTGGAACAATAGGTGTGTTAATGGGGGGATACTCCTCGGAGCGGGAAATTTCTTTACGTTCCGGCCATGCGGTGGCTGATGCTTTGTCCCAGGAAGGTCACCGTGTTTTATTGTTGGATATTACCACGGATGATCCTGCCGGAATTATCCGGCAAATTCAGGAAACTCCTTTGGATATTGCATTTATAGCCTTGCATGGCCGCCTGGGAGAGGATGGCATCATCCAGGGTATTTTAGAAAAACTTGACATTCCTTATACCGGCTCCGGGGTGGCCCCAAGCCAAATTGCCTTTAACAAAATTTTGACTCAAAAGGCCCTTCAATCAGCCGGTTTACCGGTAGCAGCTCATTATTGCATCACCGATGGGCGGAATGTGGACTTTAAAACCGTTTGGGCGCAGATCAAATCAACACCATTGGTGGTCAAGCCCGCCTGCGAGGGCTCCAGCATTGGTGTGCATATTGTGCGCCACCCATCGGAATGGGAGCAGTCCTTGAAAGATGCCTTGAGTTATGGTCCGCAGGTCATTATCGAGGAGTTTATCCAGGGCCGTGAATTCACCGCCGGGATCTTTGATCGCGAGGTGTTGCCCCTGGTTGAAATTTGCCCCAACTCTAATTTTTTCAGTTTTGCCGCTAAATATCAAAAGGGGGAGACCAAATACATATGTCCGGCCCAGGTCCCGGAAAAATTGACCCGCAAAATTAAAGAACTGTCTTTGAATGCCGTAGAAGTTTTAGGTTGTGAGGGATTTTCAAGGGTGGATTTGCGGGTTGATGATAATGAACAGCCTTTCATTTTGGAGGTCAATACCATCCCCGGATTTACGGGGACAAGTCTTTTTCCCAAAGCGGCCCGTGAAGCGGGGTATAGTTTTGTGCAAGTGTGTGAAAAATTGTTGAGTTTAGCTTTGAAATCGACACAACCTAACGACGAGCAAGGAGCAGGGAATCTTGGCAAAGAAATCCAGCGTTAACATATCCAGGATCATGGTCATCCGCGTGATTGTTTTTCTATTCATTGGCTTTGTCCTCTTTACGGGCTATGTCAATACGGTTGAATTTCTAACGAGCTCTCCATTATTTGAAGTTAAAGAGGTGATGATCGATCGATCAATCCAGTTTATCGACCTTCGCTCTTTGAAGGACCTTAAAGGCAATAATATTTTTAAGGTTGATATTAAGAAAATCGATCGCCAAATTACCGCAACGTATCCGTATATTGCTCAATTAAGGGTGGTGCGCCAATTGCCGGACCGCATCCTGGTCCTGGCTAAGAAACGGGAACCTTTGATGCAGATCTATTTTAAGAAAAAGTATTTGATCGTAGACACACAAGGAGTAGCTTTATATTACACTCTGGAGCCCGCCCTCCTGCCACAGGTGTACGGGATCCCTCTTGAACGCGACTGGTTATTTTTAGGAGGGCATGTCCGCGGCCAGGAAATCAATAAGGTGGTGGACATCCTTAACAGTTTCAAGGCGTCCCCGTATTTAAATCGATGGCGCATTCACGCTGTGCAAGCGGGCAATCTCTCGAAGATCGACTTGATTGTAGGTGAGAATATGCATGTCATCCTTGACCAGGAGGACACACAGGATAAGATAGAATTGTTGCAGATGTTGATATCGGCCAATAAAATTGATTTGAATAAGGTGAAGTACATTGATTTAAGGTTTAAGGAGCCCGTGATAGCCAACAACATGGAAGAAGGTAAGGAATGATCTATGTTTAAAAAAATGGGACAGTTGCAATATTTTTGCGGGCTGGATTTAGGCACGCATACCATGAAGGCCAGCATTGTCTGCGCCAAGGACGAGGATAATCTGGACTTGTTGGGTGTTTTTGAAACCCAGGCGATGGGGTTTAAAGAATCCTCGATCAGCGATATCACGGAACTTGCTGAATGTATTGGGCGCACGGTGCAGGGGGTCATGAAAAAGACCGGCATTAAAATCCAGGCCGTGCAGGTAGGCTTGAGCGGGAGCTTTCTTGCTACTCGTCGCTCTTCTGCGGTTATCCCTTTGGTTGACAGCGGCACCAAGGTGATTTCCAAATTTGATTTGCGTAAAGTGGAAGCCCAGGCAAAACTGCTGGGGGTGAACCTGGAAGAGGAAATCATCCATGATTTTCCACAATGGTATAAGATTGATGACATCAACACTTCGATCAACCCCACGGGATTGATCGGACGAAAAATAGAAACAAATCTTTTATTATTGACGGCCAATAGCCTGTGCGTGCGCAATCTGACTAAGGCGGTGCATCAGGCCGGATTTGAGGTCAATAGTGTGACTTTTTGCGGGTACGCGGCCAGTGATGTGGCTGTCGATAAGGCAGATAAAACGCTCGGTTGTGCCTTGGTCGATATCGGGGCCAATATCACCTCTGTGATTTTTTTTAAGGATGGTATTGTGGGAGATGTTCAATTTATTCCATGGGGAGGGAACCATGTGACCCGGAGAATTGCGGAGCATTTGAGTTTGACCATTGATCTGGCCGAAGAAATTAAAAAAACACATGCGGTGGCCAGCCAGAAGGATCCCAAGGAAGTTTCCGGTGAGATTTTGGTCAAGCGTGAGAAAGGGTATATTCCTATCTCTCGGGCATCGGTGTGCGAAGCGGTCAATTGGGAAATTGAGAATTTTTTGACCCATCTGGAAACGGTCGTTAAAGGATCGCATTTGTATCATCAATTGAATAAAGGAATTGTGATGGTGGGAGGGGGCTCCTTATTGCCGGGGGCCATCGAGCGCATTGAAGAGCGTATCAATATGACCGTTCGCATGGGCGCGGCCACTCCGGGTTTGAATAATGCGGCAGTGTACGCGGCCAGTATCGGTTTGGGCAGGATGAATTATTTGAAAAAGAAAGAAGAGAGTATCGGCATCAAAACACCGTTGAATTTTAAAGACAAAATCGTCAACAGTGTTAAAGAATTATGCCAGGAGTATTTTTAAGTTAATTTTCTTGCGATTTTTGATCTGTGCGGCGTTTGCTTAAATTGAATTCTATGTTTTTAAGGGTGCTCCGAAGTCTTGAATTGCTATTAATGATATTGAATATCCCAAGGGCAATTAGTATCAGGAGCATGACTATCAATATAGAGTTGAAAGATTGGGCCAATAATAATTGTTCGGGGACATTATTTCTTTGAACACTAAAACTGGCATTAAGGATTTTTAAGGCATTAATAAAAGCAAACAGGAAGATAATAACTAAGATAGCTTCAAATAATATGATATAAAAATGACGCCCCATCCATTGTGCGGCGCGATAGTCCCATTGCTTGACTTTATTTAAGAAATCACTGTAAGCCATAAATATCTCTCCAATAAAATTAATTATATCACTTATTTAAGATTGAGGGCTATTAATTTTCTCCTCTTTGATT
>CAZABZ010000025.1:7798-11021 GCA_964483535.1 uncultured Planctomycetales bacterium
CCAGGCGCGTTTTAATCATTTTTATCTTTACATTAAAATAATTTATGGCTATAGTTTTTGGCAATGCTGGTAACCTCTCTACATAATACTCCTTTAGCAGATGTGCATGTGGCCTTGGGCGCCAAGATGGTGGGCTTTGGCGGCTGGAACATGCCTTTGCAATATGAGAGCATTCTCACCGAATGGGAACATAATCGTAAAACCGTTTCAATTTTTGATTGCTCTCACATGGGTCAGTTTATGATTAAAGGCGACGCGGTTGCCTGCGGTTTGGACGCCATTGTTATCCAGACCATCGCGGATATGCCTGTTAATACCTGCCGTTATGGCGCTATGCTCAATGATTCAGGAGGCGTCATCGATGATTTGATTGTTTACCGTAAAGGCCCGCAAGACTGGATGATCGTAGTCAATGCGGCTAATATAGAGAAAGACGCCAGTCATTTTCGAGCTAACCTGAACGCTACGGCATATTTTGAAGACGCCTCTTTTAAAACAGCCAAGCTGGATGTGCAGGGGCCCCAATCGCGCGATGTATTAAAAGTTTTGGCGCCCGGCATAGAAAAACTGACCTATTACACTTTTGACCAATTTCAGATAACAGGGACCCCTTGTTTGATCAGCCGTACCGGATACACCGGCGAGCTGGGCTATGAGATTTACTGCCCTTGGGAAAAAGCGAAAGAAATCTGGAAAACGATTTTGAACAATGGTACAGTAAAACCAACAGGCCTTGGGGTCCGTGATGTTCTGCGTGTTGAGATGTGTTACAGTCTTTATGGTCACGAACTGGGGGAGACCATTTCTCCGCTGGAAGCGGGGTTAGATAAATTTATCGACGGTCAGAAAAATTTTATCGGACGCGAGAAGGTGTCAGCAGGGCATCCCAAGCGCGCCATCGGTTACTTTGTCAGCGCCTCGCGCAAAAGCCCAAGGGCAGGGAATAAAATCTTTGATGCCGCAGGCAATGAAATGGGTGTCGTGACCAGCGGCACTTTCTCACCGGCATTACAGGTTGGTATTGGCATAGGATTCATGGGCCCGGTCCTCAAGGACGCGGGTAGCAAAGTTTTTTTCGGTGATGAAAGAACTAAAACCGAGGCCATTGTTGTCAAAAGGCCTTTTTATAAAAACGGATCTTTAAAATCATAGTTAATTAGGAGAAGAATATGGAGATTGAAGAAAATCTTCTTTACACGAAAGAACATGAATGGGTTTCCATTGAGGACAATACTGCCACTATGGGCATCACTGATTACGCTCAAGAGGCTTTGGGTGATGTGACCTACGTCGAACTGCCCGACGAAGAAACCGAAGTAGAACAGTTTGAACAGATTGTTTCTGTTGAGTCAGTTAAGGCGGCCAGTGACATTTACGCACCTATGGGCGGTAAGGTGACGGAAGTCAATCGCAAACTGGAGGACACTCCGGATTTGATCAACAAGGATTGTTATGGCAAAGGTTGGATCGCCAAGATCGAAGTGCGTGATATGGATGAAAGCACTAATTTGATGAGCGCGGAAGAATACCGCAATTATTTGGAATCCTTGCATTGACAAAAACCTAACGAGGTCGAAGGACGTATGACTAAAGCCTTTTTATTTGGAATCCCTCTCCCATTGATTAGGATTTTTAATTGAACCCTTATATCGCCAACACCCCCCACGAAGTCAAGCAAATGCTCAACGATATCGGCGTCGAGAATATCGATGCCCTTTTTGCTGACATTGCCCCCGCGCATAGGCCGAAATCATTTAACCTGCCGCAAGGCCTTTCAGAATATGAAGTCGTGCGCCACGTGACGGCCCTGTCCTTAAAGAATAATGTGCATGTTGTCCCTTTTATCGGCGGGGGCTATTACGATCATTATGTCCCTTTGGCCGTGCCGTCATTGACTTCCCGAGGTGAATTTTATACGGCGTATACTCCTTATCAGCCTGAATGCTCCCAGGGGACCTTGCAGGCTTTATTCGAGTATCAAAGCTCCATGTGCGCCTTGACCGGCATGGAAGTTTCCAATGCCTCTTTGTACGACGGGGGGACAGCTCTTTATGAAGCCATGATGATGGCCATCCGTATTACCGGGCGCAATAAAGTGATCATGGACGGCGGGGTCAGCCCCATTTACCGCAAGATCCTGAAAACATACACGCATCATTTATCTTATCAATTTGAAGTAACGCCTGTTGTGCACGGGCAAAGCAGCCGGGAAGAAATATACCGGCTCTTGGGAACTGATACCGCTGCCGTTATTTTGCAGAATCCTAATTTTTTCGGGGCCATCGATGATTTGACGGACATCATAGAGAAAGCCCACAAGGTGGGGGCATTGGCGATTGTCAGCGCGTACCCTATTTCATTAGGATTATTGAAAACACCGGCGGACATGGGCGCTGATATTGTTACCGGTGAAGGCCAATCTTTGGGATTGCCGCTTAATTTTGGCGGCCCTTATTTAGGATTTATGTGCACTCGCAAGAAATATATACGCAAAATGCCCGGGCGCATTGTCGGTGAAACAGTGGATTCCCAGGGGAAACGTTCTTTTGTTAATACTTTACAGGCGCGTGAACAGCATATCCGCCGGGAAAAAGCCACGTCTAATATTTGCACGAATGTGTCTTTATGCGCCCTTCAGGCGGCGATTTTTATGGCGACGGTCGGCAAAAACGGCTTGAAGGAGATGGCGCAGTTGAATTTGGATAAAGCTGAATACGCTAAACAACTTTTATCCAAGATCAAAGGCGTTGAAGTCAAGCGTTCCGCGCCGACGTTCAATGAATTCACCGTACATCTGCCCAAGGACGCCTCAGAGGTTGTCGCGGCCATGATGAAAAAAGGGTTTGCGGCAGGATTCCCGCTGGGCCGTTATTATCAGGGCATGGAAAGATATTTACTGGTCGCTGTCACGGAGAAGAGGACCAAGCAAGAAATCGAGCGTTACGCAAAAGCATTGGAAGATGTTATTTCGGCGTAAAGAATATGGAATTAATTTTTGAAAAATCTATAGCAGGGCGTAAGGGGTTCTGTTTCGGGCCCTCGGATGTCCCTGTCCATGCGCAGATACTTCCTAAATACGCGCGCACACAAGACGCCCCTTTGCCGGAAGTTTCTGAACTTGACGTGGTGCGCCATTACACCCGTTTGTCCCAGAAGAATTTCTCTATCGATACGCATTTTTATCCGCTGGGTTCATGCACCATGAAATATAATCCGAAATTTA
>CAZABZ010000026.1:0-10370 GCA_964483535.1 uncultured Planctomycetales bacterium
GCGTACAAGAGTGTTCGAAACATTATGGGTTTAAAGTTATAAAATTACACCATGAAGTTTATGATGAGATATGGAGAACAGGAGTGGTTTGTCAGAAACAAACCGAGTTATTGCAATCTTACGAATATGTTTTATTTACCGACGCTGATGAAATTATAATTCCTAATCCCGGAAAATATAAAGATTTAAAAGATTATATTCTAAGATGCGCCGAGGATTGTGTTGTTTGTGCCGGTCATGAATTGATTCATATAAGACAAAAAGAGCCTCCTATCGATTTAAGTAAGCCGATATTAAATCAAAGGGAATATTGGTATCCCAATCATTTTTACGATAAACCGCTGTTAGCAAGGAAGCCTTTGGTCTGGGCGCATGGTTTTCATAACGCGGTAAATATGGGAGGTTATAGAGATAAGGATTTATGGCTGCTTCATTTGCATAAAATGGACTATGACCTTTGTTGGGATAAGCATAAGAGTGCCTTGAATTATAAGTGGAATGACGAGTGCGTTAGACAGAATTTGGGTTTTCAGTTTCGGATAAACAATGTGGCGGATTTTAAAAAATATTTCGACACAAGGCATCCAGATTATAAAGAGTTAAGAATAGGCAGATGGTGGCATTTCATACGCCTAAGTTTTTTAAAAGCATGGACAAAAGCATGGATAAAAGCATGGATATTGAAGAAGGGGAGTCTTTGCGATTGGAGCGAAAAGGGTTTTAATTTTGTGAGGATCACAAGGATCCCAGGGACTTTACTAAGGAATCAAACGGTCTAATAGCCGGAGAAATTTTTTTAAATAAAAATAAATGAAACAGAAACCAGAACTACTCTATCTTGATTTAATGAAGAAAACGCTCTCATTTACATTGTGGCCTGAACCACCAAGTCTGATTACAACTTTTAATTTTGAGCATTCACCCGTTAAAAGATTTATGATTTGCATCATTTCGAGGATCCTGGATAAAAGAAAACTACAGATTGCCAGAAAATCAGACTTTTTAGAAAGCCAAAGGATGAATGGACAAATTTGGCCAGGGTATGCTGATACAATGATCGGGCTCAAACGTCTCGATAACTTGCAACACTGTATTGAGGCTGTGTTAAGCGAGGGAGTAGAAGGTGATTTAATTGAAACAGGGGTTTGGAGAGGGGGCGCATGTATTTTTATGCGTGCTGTCCTCGCTGCCTACGGAATAGAGGACCGCAAAATTTTTGTTGCTGATTCTTTTGAGGGACTGCCAAAACCAGACGCTGAAAAATATCCTGTTGATAAAGGCGATACACTCCACACTGTTAACTACCTTGCTGTTTCAAAAGAGGATGTAGAAAATAATTTTAAGAGATACGGTCTGATGGACAATCAGGTGGTTTTCCTAAAAGGGTGGTTTAAGGACACCCTTCCCACGGCACCTATAAAAAAGCTTTCAATTTTACGTCTTGATGGAGATATGTATGGGTCCACGATAGAGTCTTTGGAAAACCTATATCCGAAATTATCAAGTGGCGGATTTTGTATTATCGATGATTATGCCTTGCCAGGCTGCAAAGCGGCTGTGAATGACTTCAGGTCGAAACATGCAATTGATTCGGAAATGAAGGAAATTGACTGGACTGGCAGATACTGGAGAAAAAAGTAAAAAATACTTAAAGGCGCGCGACTGTTCCACTGTTCCCCCTTAAACAAAATTTGGATTTTCAGTGAAGAGTTAAATAATCGGAATATAAAAGATTATAAATGATCATGGAAAAGAATAGTTTGTTAGATATCGCGGCATTTTCCCCTAAAACGCTTCAATCTCCGAGTGCTTGGATTGGACATATACCTTTTGCGGGGTGGGTGACTCGGGAGGTATCGCCAAAGATGTTTGTTGAATTGGGCACTCACTATGGACATTCGTATTTCTCGTTCTGCCAATCAGTTGTTGAAGCTGGTTTATTAACAAAATGTTATGCCGTTGATACATGGCAGGGCGATGAACATGCCGGTCGATATAACGAAGAGATTTTTATTAAAGTTAACACGTATCATCAGGAGCACTATGCCGCATTCTCTCGTCTCTTGCGAATGACTTTTGATGATGCCTTAACTTATTTTAAGGATGGATCGATAGATTTATTGCATATTGATGGGCTGCATACGTATGAAGCAGTTCGCCATGATTTTGAAACTTGGCTGCCTAAGTTAGCCCCTGGCGCGGTGGTTCTATTTCACGATACCAATGTTCGTGAGCTCAGTTTTGGCGTTTGGAAATTTTGGGAAGAACTGCAAGCGCGTTATCCGAGCAACATAGAGTTTGTGCATTCGCACGGGCTTGGAGTATTGCAACTCAATAATGCGTCAGAAGATAAGAAGCTGGAATGGTTGCAACCCGATTTCCCCGAAAAGCTTCGATTGATAAACTATTTCGCCGCATTGGGTTCATGGCACTTGGAACATTATGAGTTAAATGAATTAAAACAGCATGTTGCTAACCTTAATAATGAATTGCATAGCATTTACAATTCCAAGAAGTGGAAGCTAATCATGAAAATTGCCGCACCCGTGGCGCTTATAAAGGCAGGGATATTAAAGGCTAAGGGATGGCGGCCAGATCAAGGACATGGGAGACGCCCAAACCGTGTGTGTTGAATATAAAAAAGCCATTATGGGTTGAAGATGAAAAAGAAACTCAACCAACTGTACGCTGAACATACCGGGAAGGTGTCTGATAAATGGTCGTCGTATTTGACTGAATACGACCGCTTGTTTGATGGCTATCGCGACAAGCCGATACGCTTGTTTGAAATCGGCGTGCAGAATGGCGGATCGCTCGAGATTTGGTCAAAGTATTTCAGTAATGCCTCATCCTTGATCGGCTGTGATATTAATCCGGACTGTGCGCATCTCAGCTACGATGATTCCCGTATCCATGTCATCATCGGTGATGCCAATGCTCCCCAGGTCCATGAGCAGGTGTTTCGATGCTCGCCGCAGTTCGACATTATCATCGATGATGGATCTCATCTGTCAAGCGACATAATTAAATCGTTTGCGTTGTATTTTTCGCATCTAGCAGATGACGGCATTTTTATAGTCGAAGACATACATTGCAGTTACTGGAGCCAGTACGAAGGCGGGTTATTTGATCCGCATTCTTCGATTTCTTTTTTTAAGGGTCTCGCTGATGTCATCAATCACGAGCATTGGGGCATACCCAAGGCGCAGACCGATATCCTGCGTGGCATTTTTACGAAATACGGCTGTGAGATTGATGTCCAGATGCTGACCCAGGTGCATTCAGTAGAGTTCATCAATTCCCTGTGCGTGGTCCGCAAGGCACCGGCCGCTGATAATGGTTTGGGACACCGCGTTATTGCAGGCTCGATGGAATTAGTGGCCCCCGGTCATTCAAAACTACAGGGTAGTCCGTATCAAATAGAGCCGATGAATGATCAGTCCGAGAATTTATGGACTACGGGGACTATACCATCCGAAGAGACGATTCAACAAGCCGTGGCAGAACGCGACGCACAGATTGCCGGACTTAATAAGAGGGTGGCCGACTTAAGCCAGTCCTTAGCTGAACGTGATAATGAATTGCATAGCATTTATACTTCCAAGAAGTGGAAGCTGATCATGAAAGTTTCTGCTCCTATATTATTAGTGCAAGCTGTAATATCGAAAATTAAGATTGGGATAAGAAGATTAATTGTACGGCCGATAGATCGGCGATGACCAGTGGCCGGTTTCAATTCAGTTGCGTGGGGAACAAGTAAATATGCAGACCAAACCAGTTCACGTCCAATGCGTATATGGGAAATCGGACCTCCCGCACATCGAAAATAATTTTATACCCGCGCTAAGACGAACGGTCAACAGACCGGTCCGTCTATTGGCTATCAATTACGATCCGCATAGCTCGGCACGGCTTCGATCAGGACAGATAGAGGGCGTAGAGGTGGTGGATGTGCCTAATACATCCACTACAAATACCGGTTTCGGCGAAAACCATAACACGCTTTTCCACGCCCATCCACCTGTGGATTCTTTTGTCATTATTAATCCAGATTGCATACCGCAAGAAGGCTCGATAGATGCGCTATTTTCCCGGAAAGCAAGTAGCGAAAGCGAGGGGAAAGTGGCAATCGTCGAAGGTCGACAGTGGCCATTCGAACATCCGAAAGAATACGACCCTGTGTCGTTGAAGACGCCTTGGGCAAGCGGCGCATTCTTATTGATTGATTCCGATTTCTATAAAAGGGTTGGCGGTATGGACGAAATTTACTTTCTTTATCTCGAAGACGTGGACCTATCGTGGCAGGCGTGGTTGAACGGCTACAGCGTCCTTTACGAGCCTGCTGCGGCCACGATTCACTTCAGCAGCGGAAAGTTCTATCGTGATGATCTGGTCTATTATGAGAATTATTTAAATCTCCGGAATTTCCTTATTCTCTCAAAGAAATTCTTTGGACAAAAAGGTGAGGCAGCAGCAGTAGCCATGCTAAAAGTCTTTCCAGATCGAGAACTCGCTGATCACGCCATACAAGAGTATTTTAGCTTCTACCAGAAACGCGTCACACATGCATATCAAGGTAAGGATCATTCAATGGTAAGAATTTTAGGATTGAATCAATTCCATAAAATGAGGATTGTATGATTCATGTCGTTGCGCGGTCACAGGAACATGGCGACACGTTTGTACGCAACCATCCTACCCTCGCCGCCCACATAATAATTGAAACTGGGCAACGATCGTATTTCGATCTCCTTAATAATCTGATTCAAACAAGTAAGCAACCTTATATTTGCGTTGTGCACGATGATGTCTTACTTTGCGCTGACTTCAACAGCCGCGTGGAAGACCTCATTCGTCAATTGGACATAGATTGGCCTAACTGGGGATTAGTAGGCAATGCCGCGATGCTGTCTATGCGCGTGGGATATTCCGCAACTGATATCGTGCGCTACTTGAGTGATCCACGTGGTGGCCCCAACCTAGCCGGATTTATTCTACCGGCCCAAAGCATTGACGGAAACGTTATGCTTCTTAATTTGCGCGCCATGCGTGATGCGCGGATTATTCTTCCATCTTTCGATGGCTTTCAGCTGTACGATATCGTTCTAAGTATTGAAACTATTGCGGCGGGACTCGGTGTCTACGTAGCGCCACAGCTCGCCTGCTGGCACTATAGCAAGGGAAATCAGGGCGAATTTGATCGCTCGAGAGTTGCTGATGCGTTCAATAAGTATCTGCTGCTTCGTTTGAGAAACAGAAGTATCAAAACACTGGATGGTCCGCATAGGATCCCGTTGGGGGAAGCAAATCCGATAGCGCGAGTCGGGTTGGATCTTGATATGGACAGTCTGCGTTCCGCGATGTGCGGACGACATAAGAAGAAGGTTGCAATAGTCATTCGTACCCAGTTTGCACGCCTATCGCTGCTGAGGCGCACGTTGGATACGGTCGGGTCATTTATCGCATTTGCAGGTTTAAGTACGGAATTCAGCAGTTACATTGTGACCGACAGTGAGACAACTGCTCCGGATTGGGTTGTCCGCCGTTCGATGGTACTGCGAGCTAATTTTCCACATGACGGAGACTCGCGATATCAGTTAGTGCGCTTTGCGGCGGAAAACATAGAGGCAGACTATTTCTGGTTTGTAGATGATGATGACTTTATACTACCAAATGAGGCCGAGAGATTAAGTTTGGTCATCAGTGCGTCACCACGATCAAGCATCATTTTCATTGACTGTCAGTATTTTAACGAGAGGCCTCTTTTTTCTAAGACACCAGAGGATGCATCAGGCTATCGCTCAGCGGAAGGTTGTTACTTTGTGGCACGGAACTTCCTGGCTTCACTTTCCGGTCAGAATCACACGCCTTTTTGTGGCGCGCTTTTTGACCGTTCCGTTCTGCTAAAGATTCCGTCATGCGCTTATGACAAGATCACATATTATGAAGACTACATAACAATACTTATTGCGATTCTTGCGCAAAATTGTTTTCCTATTATAATCGACAAGCTATTTGTTGGGATTTCGCTTCGAGAATCTGGGAACACAGTTACCGAGAAGGACCGTTTGAAGTGGGACAAATCCATGAGCGAACTGGTATCTTGTTTGGTTAATTTACCAGAAATATCGCACATGCTTTCTCTTCCTTCTTCATCTTTTACCTCACCACATGAGGAACCAGAGTCCTTTTTGGGGCGATGTATGACAAAAATAAAGTCATTAGGGTTTAGAAATACCATGAATAAAGCTTGGGGTGTTTTTAAACGGGAGGGATGGATTGGCGTGCGCAACAGGGTAAAATTTTAATACAAAAGGGCATTTAAAACGGGATTTTGATATCACATGAAGAACACAGATTTTTGTAAACACTGTATAGAATTCAGTAAATTGGAGGGTTGCAAGCTTGAGCCAAAGTCCTTTTGGGAACGATGCGTAATGAAAATAAAGTTATTATGGGCAGTTCTTCTTTTATCGAAAAAACGTGTGGGTAGTTTTGGACAGATGATGAATAAAGGTTGGAGTGTTTTAAAGCGAGAGGGATGGATTGGCGTACGCAACAGGGTAATGTTTTTAACGTCACAAGTGGATCAATGTGAGTGGTTTTTATCAGATTCTGAACACAACAATTATACTGAATGGATTCGTCGCTATGACACACTGACAGATAAGATACGCGCCAAGATACATGCGCGTATTAAAACGCTGCGGACCAAACCGCGTATTTCTGTGGTGATGCCGGTGTACAATCCCAAACCAGAATGGTTAATCGAAGCCATTGAGTCGGTGCGCAAACAGATTTATTCAAATTGGGAGTTGTGCATCGCTGATGATGCATCCACCAAAAAAGACATACGCCCTATCTTGGAGCGATATGCCAGGGAAGATGCGCGCATAAAGGTTGTTTTCCGTGAGCGAAACGAGCATATCTGTGCCGCATCAAATAGCGCGCTTGAGCTTGCCACAGGTGAATGGATTGCCTTGCTTGATCATGACGATCTACTCTCGGAGCATGCCTTGTTCTGGATTGCGGATGCCGTGAATAGTAATCCATATGCGCGACTCATTTACTCGGATGAAGACAAAATTGATAGCAGCGGCACAAGATCTGGTCCTTATTTTAAATGTGACTGGAACGAGGACTTGTTTTATTCGCACAATATGTTTTGTCATCTTGGTGTTTATCAAGCTAAACTGATCCGTGAAATAGGCGGCTTCCACATGGGTTTTGAAGGCGCTCAAGACTATGACCTGGTTTTGCGATGTATCGAGCGAGTTCTGCCAAGTCAAATTTATCATATCCCTCGCGTGCTGTATCATTGGCGAATGCACTCCGATAGTACGGCATATTCTTCAGAAGCGAAACCTTATGCAATGATTGCAGGGGAACGCGCATTGAATGACCACTTTTTGCGGGAAGGTTTAAGTGCCACTGCTAAGTGGGGGGGTGTTGGGTATCGGGTTCGATATGCTTTGCCTGATACTTTGCCTTTAGTCAGCTTGATCATTCTCACCAAAAACAGGATACGACTACTTCAAAAATGTATTGGGAGTATTTTAAAGAAGACGACTTATCCGAACTATGAAATTTTGATAGTAGATAACGGTTCGGATGAATCAGCAACAATTGAAGGTCTGAAAAAACTGCAATCTGATCCAAGAATTCGTGTTGTACGTGACGATCGTCCGTTTAATTTTTCGGCATTGAATAATGCCGCCATAAAATTGGCTCGAGGCGAGGTGGTGGGTTTACTCAACAACGATCTTGAGGTTATTTCACCTGAGTGGTTGTCAGAAATGGTTAGCCATGCTTTGCGGCCTGAAGTTGGAGCGGTTGGAGCGAAGTTGTTATATCCTAACAAAACCCTTCAGCATGGAGGAGTTGTGTTGGGTATTGGTGGAGTGGCAGGACATGCGCATAAGCATTGGCCGCGTGATCAACACGGCTATTTCAACCGTGCCAGTCTCATCCAGAGTTTTTCGGCTGTGACCGCAGCTTGTTTGGTGATGAGAAAGTCAGTTTATGAGGAAGTAGGAGGCTTAAACGAAGCTGATCTTCAAGTGGCTTTTAATGACGTTGATTTCTGTCTGCGTGTATGTGAGGATGGCTATCGCAATATTTGGACGCCTTATGCGGAGTTATATCACCACGAGTCCGTTTCGCGCGGGATCGAGGATACACCTGAAAAACAGGCGCGATTCACTAAAGAGGTGCAATATATGAAACAACGCTGGGGCAACCAACTTTTAAACGATCCGGCGTACAGTCCGAATCTTACTCTCAATTATGAGGATTTCAGTCTGGCCTGGCCGCCGCGGGTTAACTCAATTTGATAGTGTCAAAAGTCTTGACAGAACCGGATTTTTTATGAGTAAAGCGCAGAAGTTAAAAATATATATATATCAAAATTGGCAACAATTCGTAGCCTACGCTTCGTTCTCCAGTGTTATCTTCGGGGTCAAATTATGGGTGATTAGTTGCTTTGGGAATGCGACACCATATTGGGATCAGTGGGATTCGGAAGCGGCAAATTTATATAAACCTTTTTTGGATGGGACGTACGTCTGGACTAATTTGTTTGCTTTCCACAACGAGCATCGCATTCTCACGACTCGCTTACTCGCACTCGCGCTATTGAAAATCAATGGCATTTGGGACCCCTTATTGCAGATGGTGGTTAATGCCGGTCTGCATATTGCCGCGTTGGTGTTAAGTATCACATTACTGACACGTGTAATTGGGCGTAACCGTTTGCCATCTTTATTAGTTTTTTCGCTTGTTCTTTTTTGTATTCCCTATGGCTGGGAGAATACATTGGCAGGCTTTCAGTCACAGTTTTATCTTGTCTTGTTATTTGGCATTGCGTGCCAGTGGTTTACAATAACCCAACAGCCATTTTCTGTGCGCTGGTGGAGTGGGGTGGTTTGTGGGGTGCTTGCATATTTTTCTTTAGCAGGTGGAATTTTTGTGTTTGCTTCTGCCGCAATCGTTGGATTTGTGTTTTTTGTATTCGGACTGCGTAAAACTCTCAAACAATTTCTTGCTGTTGCTCTTCTTGGGGGACTGTTCATTTTTGGGGCATGGCAGACGCCATCCTTGCCGTACCATGCGTCTTTAAAAGCTCATTCGTTTCATCAGTTTATTCGTGCATTGACACAAATTCTTGCCTGGCCTATGGCGGGACATTCTTATTTAGCGTTTCTTAGAAATTCTCCAGTTCTAGTTTTTATCGGGTATATGATTTGGAAAAAGCCACCGGCAAATGATCGAAGGTGGTTCTTATTTGGGCTAATTTTCTGGGGGGTTGGTCAAGCGGTTAGTATTGCGTATGGACGGGCAGAGGGCTGTCTTTCATCACGATACCTGGATATATTTGCAATCACTGTTTTGGTAAATTTTGCTTGTTTGATTTTTATCGGACAGGGTCAAGTTTGCAAAAGGCGCCCTTGGGTGATTATTGGTATGCTCATTTGGATAAGTACAGTTTTGATGTTTTTAGGGGTATCTGTAGGCAAAACCCTTTCAACTGAGCTTACCGCAAAACGTGATACTGGTTTTGCGCAGGAATTAAACACAAGGAACTATTTGGCCACTGGAGATTTTGTTCATTTGAAGGACAAGCCATATCTTCATGTCCCTTATCCTGACTCGCAGCGGTTGGCTTCAATACTTGCGTCACCCACTATTTGTTCGATTTTGCCAACGAATATCAGCCGTCCCCTGACGTGTACATCGATTGAGAGTAAGCCTGTTGATGCCATTGTGGCCGATGGGTATTATCCCACTACACCTAAACGAACTGGCAAGATATGGGGTAGTTTCGGCACACAAGGTAATCTAACAACGGGACAAGCATGGATACGATTTGAAGCTAACAAGCACAGCCGCCTATTAGCGATTCCAGTGGCTGGATATCCTTTGAACAGCGGTATGAATATTGAGGTGGAGCAGAATGGGCACCGAAAGCCTTTGGTAATAAAAGAGAACCCTAAGGAATCTTGGAGCATAATTTACGCAAGGGTCGGCAAAGGCCCATTCTCAATTCATATTACCGATTTTAGTACTACGTTCTGGGAGGCGGTTGGGGCTCCTTCCGTTGCAGGGAATTTGGAGCCACTTACCAACCGATTGCTTGCCCACTGGTCTTTTTTTGTCATGTTAGGTCTTATGGGTGGAGTGGTTTTAATGACAGTAAGTGGCTTGAAAAGCCTTGGGACAGAATTTATGGAGGATTAATTAGCGCAAGAGATTTTTGAGAAAGTTATTTAACAGAATATTTTTGGAGGACAAACTATGTCAAAGTATGATATTTGCATTATCGGTGGGGCGGGACATGTGGGATTGCCTTTGTCCATCGCATTTGCTGAAAA
>CAZABZ010000027.1:0-4068 GCA_964483535.1 uncultured Planctomycetales bacterium
TCTCCCCCGGAAATAAACATGTTGTCACGCCGTCCGGTCACGGTCAAACAACCCTCTTTATCCAATTGGCCCATGTCGCCAGTAGGAAACCATTGGTCACCCGTGGAAGACAAATGGAGTTTTGTACCGGCGACATAGCCTTTGAATAAAACTTCACCTTTGACTAAGATTTCGCCCTCAGAAGAAATACTGACTTGCCGATAAGGCAGGATTTTGACACAAGGCTGATTGATTTGAGTGACCTTCCCCGTAGCCACCTGAGAAGACATTTCCGTTAAACCATAGCTTAAATAAATATTCAAACCTAATTTTAAAGAATGCTCGATGAGCACGTGCGGACAGGCGCTTCCCCCAAGTAAAATAACTTTAAGAGAACGCAATAAGGGCAGATTCTTCTCATCAGCTAATAGTCTCTGCAGTTGCGTGCTCACCAAGGAAATATGCGTTGCCTGACTTCGTTCGATGGCCGTCGGTATATTCAAATCCTCACCAGCGGCAATCACTAATCCCGCGCCGGACAATAAACAACGCACCGTGATGGCGATGCCAGAGACATGATACAAGGGCAAAGATAAAAGCCAACGATCAGAACTTGTCAAAGGGATGACTGTATTCGAACCTTGGGCACTGTAAAAATGATTGCCCCAGGTGTGCACCGCGGCCTTGGCCTCCCCGCTCGTCCCAGAGGTGGCAATGATGGTCACTTCCTGTTCTAAGTCCAAATCCTGGGAAGCTCCGCCTGCCTCGAAGTGGTGACGAGCATCGAAACAGATGGCACGTTTAATGTCCGCAGAACGAAACAAATGCCGGGCATTGATTTTGGCCGCGTAAGAGGCTATGGTTTTGTCCGGCCAGCGCGGGCTTATAGGGGCCGCAAGGGCCTCCATCTGCCACAAAGCCAATAATAAAATGACATACTCAACGCTGTTCTCATCGCAAATAGCAACACGGTCCAAGGCTTTGATCCCCATGCCTTTTAATTGTTTAACGGCACAGGCCACATACAAAGACAATTGCTGGTTTCTGATTTGCCGTGTGCCCCAGATGATGGAGAAGTGTTCGTTCATGCCAAAAATTCTTTTTTGATAATGCCATTTTCACCGACGATTGGTTGGACATTCTTTAACCAGCGCTCGGTCCCTAAACCGGCGATTTGCCCGCTAAGGCAAGCTAAATTGGCCAACACCTTAAAACCTACCGGTGATTCAAAAGTAGCGCTGATGATGGCCTTACGTCTTAAGAGTTTTGCCTTTTCTATCCAATCCAGGGTTGGAACAAGGCCTAAGATCATGGGCTTAAGCACATAGGCAACGACCCCTTCATGGCCCGCAAAAGGAGAACCCCTAAGACTCTCATCTAAAGCGACCCGCATGCGGGTCTGCTGATAAAAGGCATCCAGTTGGCTAGCATCATTAATAGGCTCCTCGATAAAATCAATCCTTTGATTACCGGCTAACTGGGCAAAAACACAAGCCTCTTTTAAACTCCATTTTTGATTAGCGTCTAAACGCAAATAAGATTCCTGCTCTAAAAGAACGCGGATATCATTGATCTTTTTAACATCTAAAGCGATATTGCGGTCCCCTACTTTTAATTTGAAAACCTTGACGCCTTGCCCGGAAAATCGTTTAAAATCAGAAATCACTTTTGAGTATGACCCTTGAAGTAAAACAGCCGTTTGAACATCCTTTAAATCAGCCCCTAAAAATTCAGCCAGGCTCTGGTTTGCCGTCTTTGAAGCCAGCATCAAAATAGCAGATTCAACGGCGAAACGCACCGAGGCGCATACATTTAACAAATTCGGCTCGTGCCTTAACTGGTCTAACAACTCATCTTTTTGACAGGGAATTTTTAACTCCATCAGATAAGAACGGATTTCCGTCATGTCACGCTTGATGCGCTGGGGGGTTTCTTGGCTCATCCCCTCTAAAGGAGCGAGCTCTCCCTGGGCGCTCAGGCCATCAGAAATTTTTAGTGACAAATAAAAACCCCTGCGCTCGCAGATGGTTTTATCGGCAAAGGTAAGGGGCTCAAGAAAAGGAATTTTAAAAGGTGAAAAATCAATCTGGCTGATAATTAACGGCTGCACAACACCCATCCTATAGAGAACACGGCGCTGTAGATCAACAGCAGGCGGCCGGTATCCCCCAAAACCCGATTAAGACCCGCGCCGTCTAAATGCGTAAAAGCCTCTTTCACGCAAGGGATGGCAAAAAACCCGATCAAAGAAGCTACGGCTATGCCTTGATGGTCATCTGTAATAAGGACCACCGCGAAAGGTGTTAACGTCGCGGCAATGATACAAAAAAGGTATTCGCTCATGGCAAAGCCCCTGCCGAAACGCACGGCCAAGGTAAGTTTACCCGCCCGACGGTCGGTGTCAATGTCGCGCAGATTATTGACAGCTAAAATGGCCGTGGATAAAAAGCCGGGTGCCAGCCCCGCGACGATGACCGCCCAATTGATTTCCAAAGCCTGCGTAAAATATGTCGCCGCGACAGCCACAGGCCCGAAAAAAAACAGCACGAATAAATCTCCCAACCCTAAATATCCCAAAGGCCTGGGGCCCGCCGTATAAAAAATCCCGGAAAGAATAGAAGCTATGGCAATGATCAAAATGTATACACCCGCGCGATGGACCAGATAAACGGATGATAAAGCGGCCAATACGAAAAAAACAATGGATGCGGCAAGGACCTTCTGTGGTTTGATCAACCCTGCTTGCGTGACGCGCGTCGGTCCTTTGCGGTCAGCCGTGTCCGTCCCTTTTTTAAAATCAAAATAATCGTTGGCTAAATTAGTGCCGATTTGAATACACAAAGCCGCCGACAGCGCCATCAAAGCCGAAGGGGCATGAAAAAGCCCGTCCCCCAAGGCCATGCCTGTGCCGATAACAACCGGGGCTATGGCCGCGGGTAAGGTTTGAGGACGAATGGCTAAGATCCAAGATGAAAGTTTCATATAGGGGTTAAGGTCTCTTGGGGAATTTAGAAAAATCGGGTTTGCGTTTTTGCACAAAGGCATTGCGGCCTTCCTGGGCTTCCTGGGTCATATAAAATAAAAGGGTGGCATTCCCTGCTAATTCCTGCAAACCGGCCTGACCGTCGCAATCCGCGTTCATGGCAGACTTGATGCAACGGATGGCCAAGGGCGAATGCTGCAAGATCTCCCGGCACCAGCGCACGGTTTCTTCTTCTAATTTTTTATACGGGACAACCGTATTGATCAAACCCATCTCCAGCGCTTGGCGGGCATTATACTGACGGCAAAGAAACCAAATTTCACGGGCTTTTTTCTGGCCGACAACGCGCGCCATGTAGCTTGAACCAAAACCGCCGTCAAAAGAACCGACCTTGGGGCCGGTCTGCCCGAATATAGCATTGTCCGCCGCAATGGAAAGGTCACAAACCATTTGCAAGACCTGCCCGCCACCCACCGCGTAGCCTGCCACCATGGCAATCACCGGCTTGGGGCAAGAACGGATTTGCCGCTGAAAATCCAAAATGTTTAAACGATTAGTCCCGTCCTTGTCCTTATATCCGGCGTCCCCGCGAATTTTCTGGTCACCACCGGAACAAAACGCGTCACGGCCCTCGCCCGTCAAAATGACAACGCCTATCCGCTCATCGTCAC
The DNA here is from genome assembly GCA_964483535.1 of uncultured Planctomycetales bacterium. Classification (GTDB taxonomy): domain Bacteria; phylum Omnitrophota; class Gorgyraeia; order Zapsychrales; family Fredricksoniimonadaceae; genus JABDGZ01. Next base: position 3,634 of record CAZABZ010000027.1, read on the forward strand.
GGGCATCATCCAGGGCCCCCATCATTTCCTTGACCGTCAAGGGCGTAAAAGCATTGCGCCGCTCTGGCCGATTGATGGTAATTTTAGCGATGCCATCCATCTTATGATATTTAATCTCTTTGTATGTCTTGGCTGTTTTCCAAGAGAATTTCGACATAATACTTTTACCCCTTAATGTATTACCGCCCGCGGGTCAACGCCTTGGCCTTTATAACGCGGTAGTAAATGCACGTGCGCGTGCATCACAATTTGACCGGCAGCCTCTTGGCAGTTGGCCACGATATTAAATCCATCCGGCTTATATTCTTTTAATAATAATTCTTTGGCTTTTTGGATCAATTCAAAAACAGCTTTTATCTCTTCGGGTGTTGATTCAAAAATGGTCGTATGGTGCCGCTTGGGGACCACAAGCATGTGGCCCTTGGTGATAGGCTT
>CAZABZ010000027.1:4168-9964 GCA_964483535.1 uncultured Planctomycetales bacterium
ATTTCGCAATAGACCTGGATGGCCTTTTCTTTATCGCCTTCCATCAATAAATGGCGCACATCAAACATGGTGGCGCGATTCTTGGTCGGCAATTTTCCGTGGCGACGGGGATCAGTGAGAAACCAGATACGATAGGTGTTTAAAAGGACCAAAAAACAAACTAAAATAATAAGGGTCGTATATAAAACAACCATGGCCTATTCCTCTTTTCCCTTCGATTCCTTATCAAAATCATCGACAACCTGCTTGACTTCCATCTCAGCCTTGTCGATCTTTGCCTTGCATATCTTAACTAAATTCACAGCTTCCTTGAGCCTCAAAGACAACTCATCGACATCGATATCATCGCTTTCAATTTTACCGATAATTTCATCCAGCCGCTCGATCGCTTTTTTGTATTTAACTTCAGCCATATCAAATTTTTACCTCACTATGAATGATACCGTCCACCAACTGTGTCGTTATAGCTTTAATGTCCTTGGCGTCTTTGACGCTTCGGATCAAACTGCCCTCTTGGCTTCTGGTGATGCTAAACCCCCGCTTGAGCGTATTTTTAGGATCTGCCATTTGGGCCAACTTCTGATAATGATTTATTTTAGTCCTTGAATTTTCAAGGCGCAAATAAATAATTTTCTTTAAATGCTCTTGGGCGTCTCCCAGTGCTCTTTGGAAATCCTTAAATCTGGCAGCCGAAGCCCGTTTAAGGGCCTGGGTAATACTCGCTAAGCGCTGGTGATGGCTTTGGATCAAACCCAGCGTCCGGGTCTGCAAAAAAAGAGCGCGTTGGTCAACGCCTTCCATAAATTCCTTTAGACGCTCGACCAAAAATTTAGCGATGGCCGTCGGTGTCTTGGCAAAGGTATGGGCCGCCAAATCGGTGACAGTCGTGTTGATTTCATGGCCTATGCCGCTTAAAACGGGTATGCCCAATTGAGCAATCATAAGAGCGATCTTCTCACTATCAAAAGAGCTTAACTCCGCGATAGAGCCGCCGCCACGGGTGATGACAATGACATCCACCTCACCTTTATCTTCCAACATTTTCAAGGCTTTGATGACAGAGCTTTCAGTATTCTTTCCCTGCATAACAGAATCGACTAAAAATACTTTAAAAGAATACCCGCTGCGTTTAAGTTCTGAAATAAAATCATGATACGCCGCGGAATCATAGGAAGTAATAAGGCCCACATTCAAAACCATGTCGGGAAGCGGCAATTGCTTGTTCTTGTCTAAAATCCCTTTTTCTTTTAATAGTGAAATAAGGCGCTGGCGGTCCTGGGCGATTTTACCCAAGGTATGGACAGGGTCTATGCTTTCAACGATCAAACGCACCTGACCATGCCCGGGATAAAAATCCACCTTGCAGAGGAACTTGACCTCAATATCATCTTTTAATTCAAAAGCATTTTCCGCTTTTTTGAGAATGGCATCGATTTTAGGGCGGGCTTGGGCAAAAATCACGAGCCCGATGCGGGCAGTGATATCACGGGTGGCAGGGTCTTTTTCACACAATTCAAAAAATACATGCTTTTTGTCTTTGCCGCGGTCGTAGCCTTGTATTTCTCCGCAAACCCACAGGCTTTTAGGGAAGCCGCTGTTTAAAACATCGCGGATAAAATGATTTAACTCTGATACTGTTAAGAATTCATCGTTTTGTTCAACGGGTTTTTCGGCCATGGATCAACAGCTCTTGAAAATAATGATGCACGTCCCCTAAATCCTTATAAGGAATACACGGCAATTCTTCCTTGGTCATAAAATGCAACAGTTTATCCTTGGCAAAAACGATGTCCGAAACACGAGCCGGACAAAAATCCGAACGGCCATCCCCGACGTAGACAATCACTTTATTTTCTGTCTTGTCTTTGGTTAAATGGATTTTTTTGCAATGAGCGCAGGTCAGGCAAAAAGGATTGTCATAAGGGAAAGACGGGATGATGTGGTCGCGATAAAAACGCAGATTATTCCCGTAAACCTTCATGTCCTTGATGCCGTGATATTCTAAAATCAACTCGACGATGTGGGTAAAATTATCGCTCAAAATGACCGGCTTGATGCCTTCACGGACAAGCAAAGCCAAAAGCTGGTGGAAATGGGGATCAAGCTCGACCTTCTTAAGGAATTTACACAAAGCGCTTTTAGTGATCCTTACATTTCTTAACTGCCCTTCCAAACATTCCTTGGTGCCGATCTGGTCTTCTTCCCATGCCTTTTGCAAAACCATCCATTGCTCGTTAATGGAAAAACGCCGGATAACATCATCCAACACATCCGACATGGTCATGGTATTGTCAAAATCAAGAAAAACGCGGCAATTAGACAAGACAATGGGCGACTTGACATGCAGTTTTGATTCTAACTGGTTAAGACGGTTAATCAATGGCATTTTGTTTTAGGTGAGATTGGGTTGTCCTGAAAAAAAACGATGCATGTGCATGGCCACCGCATTGCGTTCCTGGTCAGCGGTAATGATATGGAAAGAATTATGCAAAAGCACTAATTCTTTGCGGTCAGATTGGACCCGGTTATAAATAAATTGGGAATTGCGCACAGAGCTCATGTCATCATGTTGGGCCTGAATAAGCTGGACAGGAATAGCGATCCCCTCTAAACGGCCGCTTAAATGTTTTACTAATTTTTTCAACTGATGCAACAAAGTCAAAGGGAAAAACGGATATCCGTATTGATGCACCTGCTCCATATTATGCAGATCAGCCTTGTTATAAAATTCATGTATCCGGCGACGGACCGCTTCATTTTTAATGCCATAAGGCGGCTCTTCCTTGAAATAAAAGAAATATTTCAAAGGCGTACTGTAAGCCAGGGGCAAAAGAAAACGATACCAGGGAGAGTTCCAGCCGTCATAAAAAAGCGTGGGCGAAAGACAACTGACGCCGGCTATTTCATTCTTAAATTCATCCGCCAAAAGCAAAGCCAATAAAGCCCCCATGGAAAGACCGCCGGTATAAACATGTTTATACTGGCCGCGGATCCGCAGATAACATTGACGGACCGTTTGATAAAAATCCTGCCATTTGCTCATTTTCAGAATTTGGATCGACGCTCCGTGATTGGCCAAACGCGGGCAATAAACAGCATAACCCTGGCGGTTTAAATAATTGGCCAAAAATCTCATTTCATGAGGTGTCCCCGTCAAGCCATGGATGAGAATGACCGCTTCTCCGTTTTGCCCGGGTAGCTCAAAGCCATTATCAGGAATGTCCGGCTTAGCGGATTTAAATAAATTTCTTAAATTAATAGAAAATCTGACAGCCATGATTTTTATTCACCCTCTCTAACACCTTATTTTAACCGGTAATCTTTTGAGAAGCAATATAATCCACTATATTTTTAACAGTCTTGGCCTCATAAAGGGCCTCATCCGGAATTTTCAAATTAAATTTTTCTTCCAGTTCAAAAGCAACTTCCACTGATCCAAAGGAATCGATCCCCAATTCTTCGACCAAACGCGAATCCAAGGTGATCTTCCCTACTTCCATGTTTAATTGCTTGGCTAAAACTTCTTTAACCGTCGTTTCGACTTCGCTATAAATCATAAGTTATGCTCCTTTATAGTCTGAAAAGACAATACAGGCGTTGCAATTTCCAAATCCAAATGAATTAGACACAACCGTATTCAATTGGGCACTGCGCCCTTCAAGCGGCACATAATCCAAATCACATTCCGGGTCTTTATGCTTATAATTAATGGTAGGCGGAATGAACTTATTCTTAATAGCTAAAGCACAAACCACCGCTTCAATGCCTCCCGCGGCCCCGAGGCTGTGACCGATCATGGATTTCGTCGAAGAGATCGGGATTTTATAAGCCCGCTGGCCAAACACACTTTTAATGGCCTTGGTCTCCGCGCGATCATTAGCCACGGTCGAGGTTGCATGGGCATTGATATAATCAACACTGCCACCATCTATGCCCGCATCCTTCAAGGCATCCGCCATGGCCCAGGCCGCGTCTTCACCGGTTAAATCAGGTATGACCATATGACGCGCTCCTGAATTACTGGCATACCCGCTTACTTCCGCATAAATCGGCGCGTTTCTCTTAAGGGCATGGTTTAATTCTTCTAAAACAAGCCCGCCGCCGCCTTCGCTTAAAACAAAACCATCACGTTCCAGATCAAAAGGACGAGAGGCTTCTTGAGGGACATCATTGTTCTTAGACACTACTCTTAACGCGCAATAAGCTCCAAAATTTAAACGTGTCAAAGGCGCTTCAACCCCTCCGGTCACGCATATATCCATATCGCCCCATTGAATTTTACGAAAAGCTTCACCGATAGCATGACTGGCAGAGGCGCAGGCCGTCGAAATGACCATATTGGGCCCCAGAAGACCATACCGGATGGCTATGTGGCTGGACACCGCGTTAGGAGAAATTTTTGGTACTGAAGAAGGATTGATGCGATTCGCCCCTTTCGCAAGAATCGCCACCATCTGCTCTTCATGGAACATCATCCCTCCCAAGCCTGAACCAATGACAACCCCTATTCTATGCTTATCTTGGCTGTCTAAATCCAATCGGCTGTCTCGGATGGCCATCTCAGAACAGGCCAAGCCGAAATGCACAAACCTGTCAACTTTCTTAACCACCTCCGCAGGCATAAATTGAGAAGGATCAAAATTTCTAATCTCACCGGCTATACGTGTATCAAAAGCTTCCGCGTCAAAACAGGTGATCTTACCTATGCCTGAGCGTCCCTGCACGTTAGCCTGCCAAAAATTGTCCTTACCAATACCGTTGCAAGCAACCACGCCCAAACCGGTAATAACCACACGCCGTTTGTTCATTAATTCTACTTTCCACCATGTCCTGTTAAAATTCTATAAGAACTTAATATATACAATATAAGCGGATACTATAGCACAATTTGGCCCCAAAAAGAGATTTTTTTATTATACTTCTTAATCAAAACTTAAAATTCGCCCCGGATGCCGTTAAACTTGTCCCATCATCAACCGTACTCTCCCCGTTATCCGGATTGAGCGTTGCCATTAAATTTTCCTTATTGACCCATTTCTTCATCTGATCTTCATTTAAAATCTTGCCCAGTTTCTGGTACTCATTCTCTTTTAACCCCTTCAAAGTGCCTTTTACGGCAACATGGTCAATGATACCTTGCCCGGCAATACCCTCTAAAACGGCTTTTCGTTTGATCAAATAATCTTTGACAATTGGCCTTATGGCCTGGGCCTGACCGTCCGTCAACTTTAACTCTGTTTTCATCTTGTGGACCTTGTAATCCACAGCTGACTGTTCGTCCCCCTCTTGAGCAAATGCAAAGGCGCTCAGGGCAAAAAATAAAAACAAAACACATGCTAAACATCTGTGAATCATATCAATACCCTATTCCTTGCTATCCTTCCCTTTCTCAACATCAAATCCGGATTCAAAGCCACAGCGCGGACAGATCTCATAGGACGGTTCATTATTTGGGCCAAAAGCCGCCTCCTTCAGTCCATCAAAACCGCAGACCGGGCAGATATGTTTAGTGTCTTTTTTCGATGTCAATGTCTAAGCCAGTATCCATAATCCGTCTTAAAATAGGTACGGATACGGCCCCTTTCAGTCATGACTGCGAATTCGCCGGTACTCACCCTGAAATGTTCAATGTCGCCATTAGGCCTGATTTTCTCTAAAACATCTCCTCCCGCGGCGGCATCTAAAAGCGCTTGAGCTCCCTGTAAATATTGATCTTGGGTAATCTGTCCAAATTGATACCCGTGTTTCAAATAATGCGCCTCTAATTGCCCCGGAGCAAAATCACCTGCCCTGACA
>CAZABZ010000028.1:0-9847 GCA_964483535.1 uncultured Planctomycetales bacterium
CACGGTCCCCCACAAATGTGTCATAACCCTTGGGCATTTTTTCAATAAATTTATCGGCAAAAGCCATTTGAGCAACCTGCTGGATCTGGTCCGTGGTCACATCAAAGGTACCATAAGCGATATTATTCCTGACCGAATCGTTAAAAAGAATGGCTTCCTGAGTCACAATACCCACTTGGCCGCGTAAAGATTTGAAAATTACATCCTTGACATCCACCCCATCGAATAAAATACGGCCTTTGGTAACATCGTAAAAACGAGGGATTAAATTGACCAAGGTGGATTTGCCGGAACCCGTAGGGCCCACGATAGCCACCAACTCCCCTTTTTTAATGACCAGGTTAATGTCCTTCAAAACATCGCCGGAAGCCTCATCATATTGAAAATCAATGCCTTCAATTTCAATCTTGTCTTTAAATGTTTCCAACTCCAGGGCATTTGTTTTCTCCATCACCGTCGGCTTGGTATCCAATACTTCATAAATGCGCACATTGGCAACCAAAGCCTGCTGCATAATCGTCAGCACATTGGCCATGCGTTTGATCGGGCGTATGACCTGAGTGATAGAAATGATCGAGAGCATAAAAACACCGAAGGACAAATTGCCCTTCAATACCTGTCTGCCTAAAATCAAAAGTATCGCCATTCCGCAAAAAGCGCCCATCATTTCTGTGATAGGCCCCATAAGATTCATGTTAATGAAGGTTTTCATGCGTAATTTATAATAATCGAAATTCTGGTGCCGAAAACGCTGGATCTCGTATTTTTCCGTGCCAAAAGCCTTAAGTATGCGCACACCCGATATGGTCTCCATTAAAAGTGAATTAATGTCCGCCATTTTTTCCTGCGTATTCCTTGCAATTTTACGCAATTTCTTGTTGATAAGCATCATGGGCCAACCAATTAAAGGAAACAACAAAAGCACAAACAATGTGCCCTTGGTGTTGACCATGAAAGAAAGACCCATAAAAACCAAAATCAAAAATGGTTGTTTGAATAAGTCTGTCACCGCATAAGAGATTGCGTTTTCGATGGTGCCGACATCATTGGTAATACGGGAAACCAACTCACCGGTGCGTTTGCGGCTAAAATAATCCAACGATAAAGTCTGTATGCGCTCAAAAAGACGGGAACGCACATCGCGCATGACCGACTGGGCTATATCGTTCATTAAATAATCCGAGAAGAACAACACCACTTGTTTGATACTAAAAAGTATCATAAAGCACAGCGGGGTCATCCAAAACAAAGTCTGGACGTCCATACTGTTAAGTTTATCAACGATGTGGGCAAGAAAGAGAGGGACTTTATTAGGGATGATAATGGGCTTATTTTCAAAAATACGGTCGACCACGGGTAAAATAAAAGTCAGCTGCACCCCCTCGAACAATGAGGAGAGAATAATAAAAATAATGGCCAGGCCAAAACGACTTTGTTGACCTTTAATAAACTCTAATAATTTTAAGTAATTTTTCATAAGAAGAGGTAATTTAGCATGGTGTTTGACATTTGTCGAGGGCTTTGTTATTGTTTATTCTATGAGAAAGATCAATATCGCCCTGATCGGTTGCGGATTTTTGGGCCAACGTCACTTAAAGACCCTTTATGGCCTGAAGAATAAAGCTAATGTCGTGGCCATTTGCGATAGTAACCTGGAGCATGCAAAAGCCCTTGGCCGTCAATATAACGTGCCGGTCTTCCAGGATTACCGTGAAATACCCCCTCCAGTCGATGCGGTCAGCGTATGCACGCCAACGGTCACCCATCACGCAATCGCTTCCTATTTCCTTAATAAGGGCATCCATGCCTTTGTCGAAAAACCCATTACATATAGTTTACAGGAAGCTGATGAGCTTATTAGGTTAGCGGAGCAAAATAATCTCAAATTACAGATCGGGCATGTGGAACGCTTTAACAGTGCTTTTACCACCATTGAACCCATTGCCCAAAACCCTTTATTTATTGAATGCCACCGGCTTAATTTATTCCCCAACCGTTCATTGGATATCGGTGTTGTCATGGACCTCATGATCCATGATATCGACATTATATTGGGATTGGTAAAATCTCCCTTAAAAGACATCCAAGCGGTGGGTATCAATGTTTTAACGGACAAAGAAGATATTGCCAATGCCCGTCTGACTTTTGCCAATGGTTGTGTGTGCAATGTCACTGCCAGCCGTGTTTCGCCGGAAGTCACCCGAAAAATCCGATTATTCACTAAAAACGCTTATATCTCTTTAGACTACGCCAAACAGGAAGCCAGTATCTACAGCAAGGACGAGCGCGGCATCCACAAACGTAATATCCCCATCGAAAAAGAAGAACCGCTCAAAAAAGAACTCGAAGATTTTCTCGACTGTGTGCGCGAAGACCGAAGGCCCAAAGTCTCCGGTCAAGAAGGCCGTGAGGCCCTGAAAGTGGCTTTAGAAATCACTCAAAAAATATTGGAACATCGTCAAAGCGTATTATGATCAATGTTCCCTTGAAAAATTATCATATCATGCTCATCGCGGGCGAAGCTTCCGGTGATATGCGCGCCGCGGGTCTGGCCATCGCTTTAAAAACGCTCGACCCTTCCCTGAAGCTAAGCGGCATCGGCGGCGAGTATATGCGCCAAGCAGGGGTTGAATGTTTTACGGACATCACCCAGCTTGCGGTGATCGGCATTGCCGAGGTTGTCAAAAATTTAAGCCGCATCAAAAAAGTATTTGATCAAACTTTAAAACAAATCGATGCCACCCATCCTGATGGCGTCATCCTGGTCGATTATCCCGGATTCAACCTGCGCCTGGCAAAAGAAATCAAAAAACGCGGTATTAAAGTCATTTACTTTATATCTCCGCAAGTCTGGGCCTGGAGAGAAAAAAGGGTCTTGCAGATCAAGAAATTAGTCGACCGCATGATCGTATTATTCCCTTTTGAACAAAATATTTATAAAAAATACGGGATGAAAGTTGATTATGTAGGGCATCCTTTGGTGGATGAGGTCGTCGTTGACAAATCCCCCGCAGAAGTCTTGAAAAGCATCGGACTTTCTACCGGCAAAACCACCATAGGCCTTATGCCCGGCTCGCGCGTCAAGGAAGTCGAACGTCACTTAAGGCCGATGCTTGAGGCGGCCCAAAAACTTTATCAACAAAATCAAGAACGCCAATTCATTTTACTCAAGGCATCCTCTGTCCCTTTGAAACTCATTGAAGATGAACTTTCTTCCTATAAACATCTACCCCTAAGAATCTATGACGGCCCTACCTACGACGGTAAAAGGCCCAATTGCTTCGACTTCGATGGTATTAATGCGGCGGATGCGATAATAGTAGCTTCTGGTACAGCAACGCTCGAGTGTGCCCTGCTAAAAAAACCGATGGTCATCATTTATAGGACCTCATGGCTAACCTATGCCATAGCCAAAAAAGTCATCAAAATCCCTTATATCGGTTTAGTCAATATTGTGGCTGGAAAAAAAGTAGCGGAAGAATTGATTCAAAACGATGCCACTTCTACAAACATCGCCAACGCCATCGAAGCGGCGTTGCGCAACCCAAAAACCATTGATGAATTAGCCGCAGTTAAAACTTCCTTAGGCGAGCCTGGCGCCAGCCTGCGCGCGGCGCAGGTAGTTTTAGCAGAATTGCATGTTGGTCCATATTAATTTCTTATTTTAAGAATTTTTCAAGGTGAGCAATTAGGCCTTGGGCATGGGAAAGGTCCGCGCGCATCTGGGCGGCATCGCGGTTAGCACCGGCAAAGCAGACTAAATCGGCTTGTTGTAATATAGATTTAACTTGTGCAATGCGGGTTTTATCCAATTTGACTGTTTTTAAATTCCTTAAGATTTCTTCCATACCCAAGGCCGCTGAAGGTTGATGCCATTTATTAGCCAAATAATCACGTAATACTTTGGACAAAAGCGCGTAAAAATCCTTGGGTTTACCCGATGAAATATACCCCCCTGCCGGAACCAAAGCCCTCCTGGCTTCTCTGACAGCTTTTAACCTGCGGGCAAAAGCAGGGTCATTCTCAAGGCGGTCTTGAAAACGACGCCATAAGAAATACGCGACCCCTGCCACAAAAATAAATCCCAAGCCGACCCAGAACCAAATTAATCCACAAAGCTTCCTTAGAATTTTGTAGATATCATTGAACATTTTTGCAAAAGAGAATTGATTAGAAAGCTGTGTTGCGGTCTGGCTTACATCAGAAAATCCAACTGCCTTAAAATCCTGGTCAGGTCCGGGCGCCATGACTTGAATGGCAAAAGGCCCCCGAGTGATCGTTTTATAATCTTTGATAGAAGTATCAAAATAAGAAAAATGCAAAGCAGGCACTTCTTTGATACCCGCCCAGGTCGGAATAATGACTTCCTCCGCTGTTTTTTCATCACCCACATCCTTGATTTGAGGCCCATAAGACTTAAACCCGGGGGCTTTAAACACAGGCATTTTCAAGTTCTTAAAATTACCACTACCCTTTAGCTCCATTTTCAAGGTCAATGGATCGCCGGCCTTGACCTGTAAAGGAGAAACATTGGCTTGAAAATCAAACTGCCCGATGGCGCCAGAAAAATCCTGCGGACGATTGTCCTGTGGGAGCGGGGAAACATGCAATAAAATGGGTTGGGACGTCACGGTCACAGGACGGGTGGCGTAGGAATCAAAGAAGTTATTAAAAATATTCGACCCAAAAAAACTATTGTCCTGGTCAAGAGGGTTTTCCTGGCCGGTTTTATAAATAACATTGCCTTGAATTTGTGCCGGACCAACAGACAGGTCCCCTAAACGATTAGGATAAATATTAGTCTTAAACTCAATAATGTCATATCTAACCCCGTTGACCACCTGGGAACTTTGTAGTGGTTTGTCAAAAGCGTCAACCATGAACCCTGTTTTATCAAAGAGCGGATATTGAATATCACGTATGGGGACATCATTGATTAAAAGTTTAACGGTTAAAGGAACACGCTCATTCAGATACACATCAGTTTTATCAACTGAGGCCATGACCATGATCTTATCTTTAAGGCTCTGCGGGCTTGGGGCTTGATTTTGATCGGATGTCTCACCACCGACAGCTTGGGCTTGCGCAGAGCTTTCAAAAACTTCGATATCAATAGGCTTAGTTCTATACGTCTGCCCGGCAATGGTGGCACTGATAGCCGGGATTTGAAATCGGCCGATCTTATTAGGGAATAAATCATAAATAAACGAATGCTCGCTATGGTAATCGCCATTAACGATGGATACGCTGGTTGACGGCCCCAAGTATTTGGCGGAAAACCCGTCGAGTACCGGCAAACTGATGGGGTCCAAATTTCCGCTGACTCCGGTAATAGTCAATGTCAATTGCAGGGCTTCATTTAAAGACACTCGGGGAGAATTGACCGTAGCCTCAAATGTTATCGCATCAGCCCCTGCAACGCTGCTTGCGGCCATCAGCATAAAAAAACATAAAACAAACTTTCTCATATCACCAATCCTTTAATACAGGTCTTTCGTCTATTTTTTTAGGCATATAATTTAAGAGTTTTTTAGGCTCTTCATTCTCTTGATAATCTTCCAGAAGATCGAGGGCCTGTTTGCGATCAAGTTCTTTTAGACTCTCCTGGGTCTGGGCATTCTTTTGTTTTTTAGCCTGAGACTCGGACTGCTTTTGAGAGGACGATTGTTGTTGCGCTTGCTGCTTCTGTTGATCCTGCTTCTGTTGACCCTGCTGATTCTGCTGGCTCTGTTGCTTTTGTTGGTCCTTCTGCTGCTGTTGTTTTTGATTCTGTTGTTGCTGCTGTTGCTGTTGTTGTTTTTTCTGTTTTAACCGCTCAATTTCTTTTTTAACAAAATCCTGATTAAACAGAGCGTCCTGATCTTTGGGATCAATCGCTATGCTCTGCCCATAATTCCCTAAAGCCTCTTGCAGGGACTTAATGGCTTGATCAACATTGATATTTTCCTTTTGAATGCCTGACTTGTAATTAACATTACCTAAATTATACTCTGCTTTAGACCTTATTTTAATATTTTTGTCCTGGGCGGCTTGCTCTAAATACCCCAAAGCCTTTTCATAATCTCCCTTCTTATATAAAGCTGTGCCTAAATCATATTTGATGACCGAAGACTTATCATCTTGGTTTAAAGCCTCTTGATAAAGATGCAGCGAATCATCGAACCGGCCAAGCTTGTACAAATCATTGGCCTTATTAACCTCACCTGCGACTGACGCAAATACCCTGGTTGGCAAAAAAAGAATAATTATAAAGAAAAAGGAACACAAGGATATATTTTTTTCACGGTACGGATACCCCCCAACCCCCCAAACGCGGCACTTCCCCCGCTGCTCTCGCAAGAAGCGGGGTGCGTGCCTGGGGGGAGACGCCACCTTATCAAAAAATATATCCTTGTATTCCTTTTTCATACTATGAATTTCTCTTCCTATTCAAAAACATGGCCTCGGCTAATAAGAATCCGAAGGCCAGCGTTAGCGGCCACTGGAAACGTTCATCATATTGCCTGGCCGTTTTCCCCTCTGCGTCATGTTTCTTTAATTTCGATAATTGCCGGTCATATAAATAATCCAAGCCGAAATTTGCCCCGGCACTTCGCACATACGCGGCATTGGTGATATAAGCAATTTGCTGCAACAAATTTTCATTCAAACGGGATTTGACCACATCGCCATTCGCATCTTTCAAAAATTCGGTTTGCCCGTCAGCATTGGTCACCTGGACCAAATCCCCTTCCCTGGTGCCGACCCCAACCGTAAAAATCCGCACTCCTTTTTCACGGGCCTTACGGGCCGCATCCACGGCATTACCCTCTTCATCTTCCCCGTCCGTCACTAAAACCACTGCCTTATCCGCGTCCGTCATGCCTTGATAAGCCTTTACGCTTTCATTAATGGCTTGGGCTATGTTGGTGCCTCCACGCGGGATGGAATTAACGCTTAAATCATCCAAGCTTAATAAGAACCCGTTATAGTCGTATGTGAACGGGCACATCACCATCGCATCGCCGGCAAAAGCGATCAGGCCTATGTGGTCCGAACCATTTAATTTCATGACCAAATCTTTGATAGCCAGCTTGGTACGCTCAAGGCGCGAGGGCAGGACATCCCGGGTCAACATGCTTTTGGATACGTCGATCACAACCATAATATCCAGACCATGGCGTTTGATCGGACGCATATGATATCCCCATTGGGGACGACTTAACGCGGCAACCATGAACACAAAAGCCATCATAAAGAATATGGCTTTCAACCTGTAAAGCTTTAAACTAAAACCCTGGGCCAGATCATCGATAAGATGCTCTTTGGCAAAACGCGCCATCATCTTGCATCGATATTGATAAAACAAATGCAAACCCGCCGCTATCAAAGGCAGCAGCCAGAGCAAATACCAAGCTTGGTTGTTAGCGAAAATCATGGGATTTTTAAGAACACACTATTGGTTAATACTATTTCCAATGCTAATAAGATAAGAGCGGCATCAACAAAAGGCCAAAACAACAGTTCATATTGCTTATAGCCCTTTTCATCAATTTTAGTTTTTTCAAGCTTATCAATTTCAGAATAAATATGACGCAGGGATTCGCTGTCCGCGGCACGGAAATATTCCCCTCCGGTCATCGTGGCAATTTCTTTAAGCGTGTCCTCGTCCAAGTCGAACTGCGCCTGCTCATAATGTTTGTTCCCAAATTCATCTGTCACCGGAAACGGCACGATCCCCGTGGTCCCTGCCCCTATCGTATAAACTTTTATACCCAAAGCTTGGGCCATTTTAGCGGCATCCAGCGGTTGGATTTTACCGGAATTGTTGACCCCATCTGTTAAAAGCACAATAATCCTGGATTTAGCTTTACTGTCTTTTAGCCGTAATATAGATGTAGCGATCCCAGAGCCTATAGCTGTGCTGTCTTGAATAAGGCCGATTCGGACCTGACGCAAATTTTCTAATAACCAATTATGATCTGTGGTCAATGGGCACACCGTATACGCCTGGGAGCCAAAAACAATCAATCCCAGCCGATCATCTGGACGCTGCTTTACAAAATTCTCAACCGTACTCTTAATAATATCCAAACGGCTTATCCTCTGGCCGTTGATCACATAATCTTCGGCAGACATACTGCCGGAAACATCCAGCGCCAAAACAATATCAATCCCTTCACTGCTCAATTTGGACTGTGCCAAAAGTTTTCGCGGGCCCGCCAAAGCAATCAATAGACAAACCAAGACCATGGCCCTTACGACCCAAGGGAAAAAACTCCATCGCGCCCGCCAGGTAGTCCCTACCTGCCGCATCAATGACAACGAAGAAAATCTAAACGATGGATCTTCCCGGCGTTTGAGCTCATACCAAAACACCGCCAAAAGCAACGGGACCAAGACCAAAACTAAGGGTGTTTTAAACTCGGGTATCATCAACTAACCTTTTAGCTAAATCAAAATTCTTTAATGCCTCGACTGTAGTCGGGGCGTATTTTGCGAATTTAACCATGTCACAGGAATTTAAAAATTCCTTCAAAGAGGCTTTGTGGGCATCATTCAAATGGCCGCTGATCCCCAAATAATACAAAAATTCCTCGGTAGTCATATGCGGGGCGTGGATATTAAAGCGGTTTTCCATATAAAGGCGTGCTATATCGGACACTCTCGTAAAAAACTCTTTAAAAAGCCCCTTATCTAATAAATTTTCCTGACGTAAGGCTTCCAGCTGTTGATACGCTTTTTCCCAAGCCGGCAATTCAGGGACCTGCGGCTTAACCGGCGCTTGGAGGGATTCTTTATAACGGAGAAAAAAATAAATACCGGCAGCAGCGGCGATTAAAACCAGCAGGCACCATAGCAGCCACCATAAATCAGGTAAATTAATGGGCGGTTTTACATCTTTAATGTCGTTCATCACCTTGCCAATCGACGACGCCTCTCGATAAAAAAGCTTACCAGGGCTTTTTTATAAGGCACATCCGTTGAAATATCAATATGGTCAATACCGATAGTGTCGAATAAACGACTGCGGTTTTTAATAAGGGCCATTGCCTTTGTATGATATTCTTTGCGCAGGCGTTCATTAGAGGTATCAATGACCATTTTACCCCCTGTTTCCGCGTCTGTCAGTTCAACCAAAGCGCAATCAGGCAAATCTATCTCCCTGGGGTCTGTCAGGGTTATAGCAATTAAATCATGGTGTTGATTGGCAATGCGTAAGGATTTGCGCATTGTCACGTAATCAGAATGGGGGTCCAAAAAATCAGAAATAACAAACACCGTCGATCTACGGCGAAGTACTTTTATAAGATATTCAAGCACCTTGGGCAAATTAGTGGCCTTGGCTTTTGGCTTAAAATATAAAATTTCACGGATGACCCTCAGCACATGGCTTTTACCCTTTTTAGGCGGGATAAAAAGCTCGGGCTCATCGGTGAACATCAAAAGCCCAACCTTATCATGGTTACGGATAGCGGCAAACGCCAACACCGCGGCGATCTCCGCGGCCAATTTATTCTTCATTTGATTGGTTGAGGCAAAATGCACCGATGCGGAGGCATCCACCAGGATCATAACGGTGAGTTCGCGCTCTTCCACGTATTTTTTAACATGAGCAAAACCGGTGCGGGCAGTGACGTTCCAGTCGATAGATCGAATATCATCTCCGGGTTGATACTCACGCACTTCATCAAACTCCATGCCCCGGCCTTTAAAGACGCTGTGATACTCCCCCGCAAACACATCCGTCACCAGGCGGTTGGTGGTAATGTCAATGCGCAAAATTTTCTCAAGAATGTCTTTAGGTATCATGGCACTTCGACTTCGTCTAATATCCGCTTAACCAAATCTTCCGGCGTCTTGCCCT
>CAZABZ010000029.1:0-9590 GCA_964483535.1 uncultured Planctomycetales bacterium
GTCTCTTCACGTTGCCCCCTTTGCAATCTCATGATATCTGGCCATTTAATCCGTTCCTGCCAATACTCATCCAATTCTTTCTTCAGTTCTCCGCCGCTTTTGAAAGATTTTGCGATAAGCATAGGAATCACAAAATCACTGGTAAAATGTAATTGACTTAGTTTTTCTTTTAATCCGGTGCTTCTTAATTTTTCTATAATCTTTTCAAACAAATCCACCCCTTCCCTCCCCATTAAGATCGTGCCATTGAACGTTGAATACTGTTTCAATACAGGATTAGACAAGACATATAATCTGTCCCTTAAAGTTTTCGCGATTTTGGAACCGAGAGGCTTTTGCGATTTTAGAAGAGAAGGAATGTTCAATTTCTCTAAAAGTTGATCGATTTTAGGATCGCCATTATAGGCAAACTTCGAATTGATCAATCCTAACCATGGCAGGTCATCACGTTTTACCCTTGAGCTCTCAAAAGTTATATCCGATCCCTCGACCTGTTCTATCGGCCCCTCATAAACATCTCGGGCAAAAAGGATGATGTCCTCTTTGCTGCTTACCGGTGAAGACCGCGACATGCTTGCGGCGCCACGATACCCATCAGTGATAGACCTAATAAGGGTATTTTTTACAGGACGCGGGGCATCTTTGTCATAAAGAATATATATTACCCGCCCCTCCTCTCCCAATTTCTTCCTGACCTTAAAGAATGCTTCCTCGTAAGCATATCCGCTGCCTTTGTGTTCC
The DNA here is from genome assembly GCA_964483535.1 of uncultured Planctomycetales bacterium. GTDB lineage: Bacteria > Omnitrophota > Gorgyraeia > Zapsychrales > Fredricksoniimonadaceae > JABDGZ01. The sequence continues at coordinate 742 of CAZABZ010000029.1, forward strand.
GGGGACATAACTTCAATAGGGACATCATCTCTTACTATCTTTCCACTTGTCCCTTCACGTTGTTCTTCCTTAAAGCTGTTCATATCATTAATATCATCCGGATTTTCAGCAATAATCACTATCTTCTTTATCGTATGAGCGCTAAGCTCATTTCTTATTGCCTCTTCCCCTTCCATTTTTGCCAGGTCCTCAATCAATCGCTCCCGCTGTTGCTGCGAAGAAATGTCCCCGTATTCTTTGTAATCTTCCCCCTCGGGATCAAGCGCGTCATTGAGTTTGTTGTTTAGTTTTTCAATAATTAGTCTCATTGTGCGGTCCCACGGCCTGGCAATAATATACAAATGCGGGATCCAAAAATTAATAATTGAATAGGTAGTAGTAATTAATGAAAAGCCGGTCAATGATGAAAAAATCAACCAGGGGGTATGAGAAGAATATCCTATCGCTGTAAGCCCAAGAGCAACAGCCGCTGAACCAAGTAAAACCCGACCCCAAAAACTGCGGCCTCTAAGTCCACTAGTCCCATGCGGCAACTCATTATCAGAAAACTTTTTCGCGTTCTTTGTCACATCTTTCAATAGTATTTCACACTGTTTGACAATAGCAACGGGATCTTTATAAAAACCCGGCTTCGACTTATTCTGCTCTTCCAAGAATTCGAGAAGCTCCCCCTTCTTAAAAAGTCTTTTCTCTGATTTGTCCCATAAACGACTGTAGAGCAGCGCCCACCGTAACACTGGAAAAATTCTCCACCGCTCCTTCCAATTATCATCAGGTTCCTTATAACCCATCACTATATTATAATTTCCACGGCTTTGTAAATTACGTAAATACCGCTTAACGTCACTCATATGTTTCAACATAATGCTTTTAGCTTGCCATAATTTCAGCTTATCGATCTTGTCTTGCGGCGTATTTTGATTTTTCATGTTTCGCAATTGATCCGATAGAAAATCGGACGTCTTGCCGGCTAAAAAAAAGAGATCAATGAGGTTCTTATTATATCCGGCAATGATAGGTCTTTCCGTCCGAATCAAATCGAAGTTAAAAGGCATTAAACGAGACGCTTCATCGGCATTGTTAAGGATAGTATTAAGGTCCCTGAGCAGATCTTTCACTGGTGTGGCCGGCGACCAATTATTGAACAATTTTTGCCAATTTTGCAGGGGCTTTTCAGGAGTAGATATGTCCTGTAAAGGGGTGTACATGTCCTGTGGAATAAGGGCATTAGCGGCCTCTTCACCATTTTTCCCATTGCCATTATATTTCTTGTTTACTTCTAATTCTTTTTCCAAAATCTCAAAGAGTTGGGGCACATCAGCCTTTTTCTTTCTGTGCCAACCATAAAACAAATAACCTATGCCTGGCAAGGCACCGGCACCAATTATCCCCGCAATCCACTTATGCCCCTTCAGGACCATGGGAACATCCTGATCATTCTTCTTCATGAAACCATAAATTTTATCTCTGATTCCTCGAAACTTTTTGATTTCAGCTTTTGTCTTGGGATCTCCTTTTTGGAATGCCTCATCTAATTTAGCTTCAAATTCTTGTGGATTAAGCGTCTTGTCTAATTCCGGGTCAATGTCTCCCAAAATACCTTCTGCCTCTACAGTACGCGTAGACCACCCCGGGTAGGGCGCTACATTCCCATAGCTTTCATTTTCAGCATTAAGGACTTCTATGGCCCCCTCTCCTGCCTTAAATTTGAGCATGGCATCTATCGCGTCCGGACCGCGGAGATCGTTAGTAAAAGGCATTTCCGGCGCAGGAACGGTATACAAACGCGCATCTAAGAACGATCCCTGTTTTGTCCGATCAAACATTTTCTCATCATCCCTGCGCAATATATCAATTGAATATGGATTATCCGCCTCTCTCGCGTCTTTCTTAAGAGTTCTCATCCAATCACGGTTTTCAATCAATTGAAGAAGCCCGGTATCGGTGGATCCCAGGTGGATCTGCCTGGCCAACAAACGACCATCAGCAGTAGCCATCAAACGGTCCAACGCGGCTGCGCGTAATAATGTCGGAGATTTAAGAATCAAAGCTAATTCATAAATACTTCGCGTCTTGTCGATATACTCTTGTTGGCCGTCTGGCCCCAGAGCGTTGAAATAGTTTAAAGAGCTTTCATTTTGGTTGGGTGAATAAGAATACAATGGGAATTGGGACATCGATGCCCCTTTGTTCATGGCTATAAAATTCTCAGTTGCTTTAAGAGCTTTGGCGTACAAATCCGGACGTATGTATTTTTTCATTTCTCGCCATCGCGGTGAGGTTTTTAAAAAACGGGCAGTCTCTTCTTTCCCTTTATCAAGCCGGGCTTTAGATATATCATCATCTTCAGGAAACCAATGGGGCACGTATTTATACAAAGCTTTCGAAAAAATGGGTTCAATATTCTTTAAAGCTTCTTTCCGTAAAATCAAATCATAAATTAACCCCGCCAAATTATCGATTTCAACAATCCGCGGATCCCTCGGATTATCTTTGACCCATGCCTCAAGTTGATTGTATTTTTTGGCCAAATCCTTGGAACTAAAATAATTACTTAGTCCTAAACGTTGTGAGGCAATCGAGTTTGGATTTGCGAGAAGGGTCAAAAACACCTCCTCTGCCGCCTCAGGCGATACATCGGGATAAAGAGAATTCCTGGGGAAATCTGTCGCGGACAAGGTCCCAAAGATATTTGGATTGTTGGTCAGGACTTCCTCTAACGATTGAAAGGCCAGGGCAAGCACGTCTGTCCTGTTTTTTGCCGCGGCCTCATGGATCATTTGGACAAAGAAAGGCAAGTCATGGTCTTTACGCTCAACCATGAATCTAAAAATTTCCTGCGCTACATCAGGATATTGCGAGGTCATGATGATATCCTGGACCGTTTTAATAAAATCCTTGTTGCCTTGATATTGGCCAAGATTTTTCATAGCGCCTTGACGGACCACAATATCATCGGCATTAAGCATGTCTTTAAGTCCATTAATGCCCTCTGACGAATTTGGACTACCATTACCCTGTATTGAAGCCCATTCTTGGGCCAGTTTAACCTGATCTTGGATCTCATCATCCCCATGGACGACATAAGGGGCCGCGGTAAATAACGCTACAACTATAGCGGCTATCCCGACAAATTTTTGAAAGAATGACGCGCCCGAAAGCTGCGCCTGATCGCCCATCATGGCTTGGTCCTGCGCCGGAAACTCACCTTTTGCCAAAAGTTCCATTCGCCTTAAATCCGATACCGCTTTAAAATATTCTGTCTTTTGGGCAATGATGTCCCCCAATTTCTCATCCATCATTTGAATGAACAAATCAACGGATTTGGTACCGCTTCTCAAATGATGATAATCATCTTCAACCCAGTCTTTCCACGCGTTCAAAGATTTTTGGTATGCTTCCTGGGCTTGACGAATACCATCGCTTGAACTGTTGATTCTACCGACGGTCTTGGCCAACTCCTCACCAAGGCTCTCTTGTGTTGCCCTGATGTTTTCTGCCGCTCGTTTTCTTTCTAAAGCAATAACATTCGTTTTTATGTCTCTTGTTTGATCAATGATCGGGAGCTTAACAACCAGGCCCTCGTTGTTTCTTTGCACAACTGTAGTATTTTTCTGGTCCAACGCTACAGGCAAATTATAAACCGTATTATTAAGGGCACTCGTGCTGTAGAGGTCCCCTAAATCGACTTCAGGCAATTTCTTTAGATTTTGTAATTTTACTGTTTGTTCCATTGCGTCGAGAGAGGCCTTGGCCTCCAGCATCCGCGGGTCCTGGCTTGTGTCTCCCGTAAGTTTCTCACGCATCCTGCTTTCTTTTTCTTTGGAAATTCCCGGAAAACTCTTCTCCCATGGCAGGTCCGCAAGAAGGGGGGCATCAAGTTCATTTATTTTTTTGCCCATCAAGCCATTGATGTCAACTGTCAAATCTTTTACTTTCCCTTCCAAAATTAAAATTTGACCTTTGACCTTATTGATTTTCGATTCCAATTCATTGGCTTCATGTATGACGCTTAGGCCATCCATGTTTACCCTGATATTTACTTTTTCTAATGCCGAATTCAATTCATTCAACAATATCTTTAATTGCCCGATGCGTTGTTGGGCGGCGCCTAAATCAACTAACAGCTGGCGCGCCCTATTGACCTCCTGATAACGGACTGTTTGCCAATGATAATTGGCGATCTTTGTCATGGTGACCGCTAAAGCTTTTTCCTTGCCTATTTTACCGGTCAAAAGATCAATGAAATGACCACCGATCTGAAAGACAAGCTGAAGCCCTAACCCAACGGGATTAAGGGCGCTGCCCCCGTACAATGAGGCTCCCATACTATTCCATACCCCGCTTGCCCCGCCGGCAAAGGTCACGCCGTTATTGCTATTCCACACACCGCCAAACAGGCTAAGTTCCAAAGCCCCGGGCAAACCCTCTTGGGCTTGTTTTTCGATCATTTGAATGGCCTCATTCCCTGCCACAAGATCATTGCCAAGGACCTTGTCTTCCAAATCCTGTAAATTTAAAAGCTGTCCTTGTCCCTGAGGAAGGGAATATTTTGAAGGCTCTTGAATCTTGGTCCGGGCGAACGCATTGTTAAGATCGAGAAAAGGCGAGCCCGCCACCGCCGCGGAAACGGAAACTGCGAGGATTTTCAGAAATGATCTTCGTGATATCATGGCGCGATCTTTCCGGATTCCTTTTTGTAAATATCCGGGTAATGTACAGCGCACGGCAGATTGTTCTTCCGGTTTTACCCGAATAACCTTCACCGCCGCGTTAGGTCTCAAAACATTTTTAGGGTCATGCACCATAATGACAATAGAATTAACATTGCCTTTGTTGATTGCCTCGTTCGTTGAGTCTCCGGCAGCCACCGCTATGGCCGGCAAACGATTTCCTTGCGCGTCTTGAACCACAAAAACATCTCCACGCTCAATCTTGTCTTGATTGCCGCGCATAGTAAATATAACGGGGAAAGTGCCATCACTTTTACCCGGTTTTTGGATTTTCCCCAAAGTTATATCTGTTGGGATTACCTTAAGAAGCGTGTCTCCGCTGCCAAAATCCTTTGATCCATGCGCGGCTGAAAAACTGACCACGCCGTCCAATGGAGCTGTTTTCCTTGTAAGATTAATTTTTGTTTGTATGAATCCGCGTGATACCAGCAAACTATCTTTTTCGATTTTCAAAATAGCCTTTTCTTCGAGACCCACTATTGGCTTGCCGTCTTCTCCTGGTTCAGCTTCTTTAAGCTCCTTATCAATGTCTGAAATTCGTTGGTTAACATTTTTGAGTTGTTGCTGGTAAGGTTTAGAATCAAGCTGGACTAAAAGGGTCCCCTTTTTGACAAAATTTCCTTCATCAACAAAGAATGTTGCCGAGCTTGCCTCTATTCCTTGCGGAACTGTGATGTCCAACTCTTCATTGCCAACCCTCGTAAGGGCAGGGCCGCCATATCCAACTATAGAGTTAAGTATTTTAAAGTCATCTACGGCGGGATATATTCTGGCAGATACTTCAACATCTCCTGTGCCGGATGTTGACGAGGATGAGGATGGCTGTGTCACGAGCAAAATTAAATATGCTTTTGATTGATCTTGAGGAATGTCTTCCCAGCCGAGGATGGAATATCTTGCCTTCTTCCCATTTATCTTGAAGTCTGCGATATGAGTGGAGTATTTTAATCTTTTATCTACAGCAAGATTAATGCGAAATCTGCCGGGATTATAATAATTTAATATCGGCTTCCCCGGAGAGACTGTGCTTTGACTGGAAACCAGCCACTTTATGACTTTTTGATTTTCCGGCGCCCTAACAATTTCTCTGTCTTTTTTAATTTTGACTTCGGCTAATTTATTTTGTAATTCCTGGACTTTTTGACGGGCATCACTGACTGCTTTCCCGGTTTCCGCTCCTTTTTCAAATGCCGCTTCCTTTACCTTCAACACTCCTTCCCAAGTCCGCAATTCTGAAGTAATGGCCTGGAAGTCTCTGTCTATTTGAGGGTCATTAATGGTAAAATTGGATTGTCCATTGCCATATTGCATTGTATACGGATGTAAGATAGTAATCGTTCCTTGAGTATTTGCCACCTGATTTACTATCACAGGGACCCTGTGCACTGTTTGTAACACTGTAAAAAACTTTCCCTTATCTGGAGGCGGAGGGGCTCCGGATCCGGCAGATGGCGCGCTCTGTGGGGTCGGCAGTGATTGCAAAGTTGTCGGCGCAGGTTTGACTATTGGCGCTGGTTTAACTGCTAATTTAACCGCTGGCTGGACTGCTGGCGCTGATAGAACTGTATGTTTAACTACTGACGCTGCTGGCTTTACTATTGGTTTTAGTATTGGTTTTACTATTGATGTCGCGGGCGTTGCTGATACTGTTGCTGGTGCCTGAGACACTGACTGGACTGCCGGCGCCTGAGCCACCGATTGGACTACAGGAGCCGCTGGCTGGACTGCTGGCACTGGCGTTGATGCCGCTGGTGCTGGCTGGACTGCTGGTGCCGGAAGATTAAACTTATGTCCAGCATATATACGTTCAACATCCGGTACTTCGTCCTTGATAATTTCTCCGACCTTTGCCACCGTACCATTCGTTCCCCACAAGGGCCCCCTATAACCGGCCTGCAGCAGAATCGCCCCTAAAGTATCATTTTTTTCTATCTTCACCTCTAAGGTTTTTCCATCAACATTAGGTGTGATTACTGCGGCTTGGGCCGATCCACCCGGCATGGCGGCATAGAGCGTAACAGCAAGAGCAACCGTCAAGACAAATTTCTTCAAAATTGTTGAAAATGCCATTTGTGCTCGATCGCTCCTATTTACTGAATCTTCCATCAGCCGATCCAACTCTTTCTGACCACCGATGGGGCTAAGTTCGACTTTGGCCACACCATAGGAAGATCCTGCCATTTGGGCCTTATCCAGACTAGGGATGAGCGCCTTAAAATCAGGCACCTGTAATGTTTTCAACCACATGGCGGCATCCCCGCCGAAAAACCCGCCGGAAAAATATTTTCGCGGGACCACCTGTTGGGAAATCGGATCAACATCCTCACGAATATAGTTGTAGGCCCCTGCTTTATAAATACGCAAATACTGCTTATAGATTTTTTCTTTGGCGTTTTTATCCACACCGTCGATACCGGAAATTTTCTTCTTATTAACATAAAAATCGTTCAGGACATTCCGTTTTAACGCGCGTTTAAACCAGGCCGCCAGGACCATGGAATGGAAAATCTGACGGACGGGGGCAAAATTCTTTCCCTCATTGATCTCTTTTTCCAATTCGGGCAATATGATCTCTTTGGTAATATTGGAACTTAACTGCTGCGCCTCATTTTCATTTTTATTGACCACTGCCATGTGTTTCTTTAGCGCTAAATAATCCGCCTCCAACATGACCTTAAGGTGCGTCTCTCCAATCAAAGCGGAGTTGCCCATGTCATAAACAACGGCCTTATCAGGGACGATCCAAACCTTATTATAGGTATTGACCGGAAGATTGGTTGTGCCGAACTTTTCATACGTTTTTTTGTAGACCTTTTCCCAAAATTTCTTGCCAAGGCGGCTTTCAGGATACGTCAATGAGGAGGCCAGTTGTTTTAAAAACTTGTCCTGCTCCAGGAGGGTATTGCCTGCATCGGTCAAGGCCAATTCATCCGGGATGATCCGGCCAGATTCATAGGGAGACAAATTGACCCAAAGGTCTTCTTCAGGGACCGTCAGACAAGTCAGGAAATATTTTATCAGAAGGGACGTTTCTTTTTTGTCAAGCGTGTGCCGATCCTCTGAATCAACCACAAAGTCGAATTCAAATGGTTTAGCCGAATAAACACGCATCCCGCGTAAAACGGGCAAAGAATAAGGAACGGAAAGGTCTGCAAAATAGTTCTGCCCAGATGGTAAAAAAGGCGTTGGTTGGGCTTGAACATGTTCAAGGCTATTTTGAACTAACAAAAAAGCCAATAAACAGCATATTATTCGAAAAACCCTGGATTTTCTCTTTAACAAAGCCATAAATGTAACCTATTGCATTAGTAGTAGTTATATCTTAATATATAATTTAAAGAAGTGTTCGATAATGGAAGTATAGCTGGTGAATGTTAACAATGGGTTAAGGTTGGGTTAATCTTATATAAATAAATTAACAAGCCCAGCTATTTATGGCTGGGCTATGCGCCAAACAGACGTTAGGATAAAAATTCCCTATTGCCTGCTTGGCAAACCTGAGTTATGATGCGTCATGCCAATCGTCAATCACGTCTCCTACATCATCGCCCATTACGGCGCATGGACTTATTTAATCTTCTTTATCGTTATTTTTTGCGAAACGGGCCTGGTCGTCACCCCTTTCCTGCCCGGAGACTCCCTGCTTTTTGTATTGGGCGCGATGGCAGGCGTCGGAGATCTGCGATTAACCACATTGATCTTGTGCCTGTCCCTCGCGGCCATCAGCGGCAACATGCTTAACTATGCCATTGGTGTCTTTTTGTCGAACAGAGTTCTCAATAATCAAAAAATCCCTTTTGTCAAACAGGCGCACATTAAACGCACGCATGAGTTCTTTGAAAAATACGGGGCTAAAACCATTATCATCACGCGGTTTGTCCCCATCCTGCGCACCTTCGCTCCTTTTATGGCGGGAGTAGGAAGTATGCCTTATGGTAAATTTACGATTTATAATATTGTCGGCGGGACCGCGTGGGTCTTGGTTGGAATTTTAAGCGGATTTTTCTTTGGCAACCTGCCTTTTGCGCGTCATAACTTCTCTTTGCTCATTTTAGCGATCGTGTTCATTTCCCTCATCCCGGCAGCCCTGGAATTCATCAAACACAAACAATCCCG
>CAZABZ010000030.1:0-9561 GCA_964483535.1 uncultured Planctomycetales bacterium
CTCCCAGCAGGAGTGTAGTTGTAAATAGCAACATTTTGCATATTCGTCATATTATTCGAAGAATACGCGGAAGAATACGCGTTCCAAAATATTCCTTTAGCCAGCTGATCTGAAATGATTTGATCAACCTGCTGTTGCGCGTAATTAGTCTCATTCATGCTCTGGGTCAATATGCCCACACTAAAAATCATGATAATGATAGCCACCATCAAGACAATAAAAAGGACTACGCCTGATTCATTATTAAGCTTTTTGAGCTGAGGAAACATCTTGGGTCCCTTATTTAACCGCTCTGATAACTGCCGCAACGCGGGCAACACCCGGGCATTTTCTTAAAATAATCAAAATACAAATAGCCGCAAAATCCACACTGCCGGAAAAATTCGCGATTGCTCAAAGGCCCTGCGCTGCCTGTACGGGTCCGGTCCATCGACCCACTGTTTATAGTATAAAATACCCATAGAATAATCACAATCCCTAAACTTAAAGTTATTCCAAGGGCTACAATGACATTAAAATCCCAAATGATCATAAGTCTTCTCCGGTCCCCTTAACTCGATCCAGTGATTAAAATAAGACGCTTCGAAGTGATCTAAATCAAACCGATCGGACGTTTTACCCTTTTGCCATATATCCTCTGCCCCGCCGCCGGTGTCCTGGACAGGAAGCGCGCCCTCATAAATAAATGTCGCGGGAGGCCGTGGGAAAGGAGCGGAAAAGCCCACCCAGACGACACTTAGCACAACAAGATGGGCTAAAAAAACACCTGAAAAAATTTTAAAGAATCGTGCTGACATTGACACTCGCCCCTGAAATCCCGCGGCATAAATCGAGAATATCCGCCACGCGCCCCATGGAAGCACGTTTGTCCGCTTTGATCATCAAAGCGTCCCTCCTGAAATTCCCACGGGCTAAAAAACGCCTAAGTTCATTTAAAGTAACCACGCGGCCGTCAATATAAATAACATTCTCGCCGGTGACCGTGATCACCACCCTCGCCCCCGACGCATTGGCCCCCTCTTTAAACGAAGGAAACTCCATCTGCACCCCTGAAGGCCTGGCAAAAATGGTCGTGGACATAATTAATATCACGACCATCAAAATAAAATTAATAAAACCAACCGCCAATAACGGATGGAAGATATTGCTCTTCATTTCAAAGCGTTCAAGGCTCATGACTCAATGTCCCCCTTAGGAGGATCTAACTGGGAAACCGCTTGCAAGATCCCAACAGCCTCGCTAATGGTTTGCTCGAAAGAAACAATCGCCTCATTGACCCTGCCGGCGGTGAAACTATAAATGGCAAAACTGACGATCCCAACCGATAAACCCGCCGAGGTTGTCAATAAAGCCTGCCAAATCCCCGAGGACATGTCCCCTAGGCTCAAAGGATTAAGGGCATTGGAACGCATTTGCGCGGCGTGGAACACCACGCACAAGCTCGTCGTAGTCCCCAATAATCCTAACAAAGGGGCCGCGTTAACAATAAAAGCCAACAAACTTAAACGTTGCTTCAAAACATGGATTTCAAAACCCGCGGCCTGCTCCATTGAAGCTTTCATCAAATCAACCGAAGCCCCGAATTTCATGAGCCCTGCTTTGCAAATATTGCCCAAACCAAGAATATTTTCTTCACAGATGCCCAGCGCGTCTTTCATGCGGTTCTCGCGCACGGCTTTAAAAAAAACCGGTTTAAACTTCTTTATGTCCCGCTCGAGGGCGCTCAAAAATAAAAACTTTTCAATACCTACCGTTATGGCCAATATGGAAAGCAAAAATATCGGCCACATCATAGGCCCCCCTTTTAATAATATCCCCCATGCGTTGATAAAAAAAACTGTCATAACCCCTCCTAAGGCCTCATCTTCCCGGCGTTATTCTTGATCCAGTCTAACCTTTCCTGGGCAAAGGCGGATTCAGGAGTATTTAACTGGATGATTTTTTGATAAGTAACACGGGCCCCTTCCCAGTCTTTGCCTTCTTCATAAATTTTAGCGACCCGTAAATAAGCTTTCACAACCCATGCCCGTTGACTCGGATAAAAATCCGGTATTTTTAAATATTCCGCGATCGCATCCCCGGTGCGTCCCATTAATTCCAGCGCATCTGCCAAATTAAATTGTATCCGGGCGCGGTCAACTTGACCCTGCCTGGACAAAAGAGCTTTTTTATACACCTCTATTTCTTTTTCATAATCCTGCGTGTTATGGTAAAGTTGCCCTAATTTTAAATAGGCCTCACCGGCATAATCCGGTGAGGCGGTAATGATGCTTTCATAGGCCGCGATCGCCCTTTGGGGATCAAGATCTTTTGACATGATCCCGGCGATGGCAAGCCTTGTTTTCCCTTTAAGAGGTCCGTCAACAGCTGAAATCGATTGGTACTGCTCTAAGGCATCGTCGGAATGTCCCTGGATTTCATAAGCCTGGCCTAATTCATAATGGATCTGGTCCATTTGGGGGACGCCCGGAAATTTGTTGATGATCGATTTATAATATTCAACAGCAGAATCCGCGTCGCCATTTTTCAAATAATATTGGGCCAGCCACAAAAGGGCCTCAAATTCCGCATCCGTTTTAGGGTATTTATAAACAGTCAATTTAAACCTTTGGACAGCCTGCCTTACCTGCCCCAGTTCAAATTGACACTTGGCGATGCCAATATCGGCGCTTTTGGCAATATCAATATTATTGGGATAAAGCCGCAAAATTTTCTGAAAAACTTTCAAAGCCTCTTCCGGTTCTTTCAAATTTAAACGGGACAACGCCAGGATATAATTGGCCTCAGGGGTAAATTCACTGGGACGTGTTAAATTCTTAAGATAAAGCCCCATCGTTTGAGCGCTCTTTTGCCAATCCCCTTTCTTAAAACTGATAACACCCATGTAATAATTAATGTCCTCGAGATATTTGCTGTTAGCAAAACCGTCCTGCAAATTTTTAAAACACCTAAGCGCGGCATCAATCTTTTCCAGCTTTAAAAAAGTAATGGCTTGACGGTAAAGGACATAATCCATCATGCCATTGTTGGGAAAGTCCCTTTCGACCCTTTCGTAAAGTCCCGCGGCATCATCCCATTGGTTGCTCTCCTGATAAACATCCGCCATTTGAATCAACGCATTGGCACGAGTGTCCGCGTCGCGGCTGTGATCATAAACCTCCTGAAAATAATTGATCGCCACGGAGGTGTGCCCCAATTTCAATTCACACCACCCTAAACCGAACCTGCATTTTTCAAAAGTTTCAGGGTCTTTTTGGCCCAGCAAATGCGCGTAATCCAAACGGGCCTCCTTATACCGTTTTAAGAGATAAAAAACATTCGCCCGTCCCAAATACCCTTGTGTCCAATGCGGACTCTGAGGATAGTCCTTAATAAAATCCGTAAAAAGAGCCAGGGCTTGACTCAAAACCCCTTGCTCATAAGCCAGATTGGCCTGGCCTAAAACCACGTCTTGGGCAAAGGGGCCTTTGGCTTTGCTGAGATTTTGGGCTTTCTTAAAAGCGTTCCTGGCGTCATCAAATTTACTTAATTTGATATAGTTCCATCCTTGTGCCGTGTACGCCGTAAGCTTTAAGGTGTCATCGCAAGAAGAACCAAGTGCTTTTTGATAAAAGCCCTCCGCGGAGTCGAACCTGCCGAGGTAATAATAACTTTCAGCAATGTTGAGATTGGCCTCGCACAAATGAGCGGATTTGGGGTTTTGGGCCGCGAAGCTTTGAAAATCCTCTATCGCGTCCTTTAATCGGCCGGCATTATAATCACATTCCGCGATCTTTAAGGCGGCGTCCTCACTTAATTGATGCTTAGGGAAAGATGTCGTCAGGCGTAAAAAGATACTCTTGGCGGGAGCGAATTCTTTTTCCTGAAAAAATAACCAGCCTAAAGAATAAAGGGCTTGCGGCACATAGGCGGATTGAGGGAAATTATCAATCACCGATTGATAATCGCGTTGGGCGTCAGGCAAACGGTTTTGTTTTAAGTAGGTTTCCCCCCGCCAGAAAAGAATTTCATCCCTCTTGTCCGTCTGACGGCTTAATTCTTCAAACAAGCCCAATGCTTTTGTGTATTCTCCGCGCAGAAAATCACATTGCCCCAATAATAATTTGGCCGTGGATAAATTAGGGCTTTGCGGATACTTGTTTAAAAAATCCTCCAAATACTGCGTGGCCACATCGCTAAACCCGTCATTAAAGGCCTGCTGGGCCGCGGATAAAAGATCGGTTTCTGTGCCTTGGGCAAAACCCGGATGCGGCACGCATACCAAAGCGATAAGGAAAAAGAAATAAATAAAATATAAACGGATCATGAAAAAATATTATAACAAGATTACCTGGATTTGTTTAAAAATTGTTTTAAGTACTGACCGGTGTACGAAGTGGGATGACGCACAATCTCCTCCGGAGTCCCCGCGAAAACAACACGCCCTCCCTTGTCCCCGCCGTCAGGCCCAAGATCAATGATATAATCCGCGCTTTTAACCACGTCTAAATTATGCTCGATGACCAACACCGTGTTGCCGCGGTCAACCAAGCGCTGCAAGACTTGCAGGAGTTTATCTACGTCGGCAAAATGCAGGCCTGTGGTGGGTTCATCCAAAATATAAAAAGTGCGTCCCGTGGCCGGCTTACACAATTCACTGGCAAGCTTGACCCTTTGCGCCTCGCCGCCGGAGAGGGTCGTTGCCGCCTGGCCTAAACGGATATACCCCAAGCCCACATCATTGAGTGTTTGCAGAACTTGCCTTATACGGGGAATGCTATCGAAAAGCCCCAGGGCTTCGAGCACAGAAGATCCAAGGACATCCGCGATATTCTTGCCCTTGAATTCCACCTCAAGGGTCTGGTCTGTAAAGCGTTTGCCCTTACAAACTTCACATTCAACATACACATCCGGCAAAAAATGCATTTCAATTCTTTTAATCCCGTCGCCACCGCAGGCTTCGCAGCGGCCGCCTTTAACATTAAAACTAAAACGTCCGGGCTTGTACCCGCGCATTTTGGACTCGGGCAATAACGCGAACAAATTACGGATATCGCTAAAAACACCTGTATAAGTCGCCGGATTAGAACGCGGGGTGCGGCCGATAGGCGACTGGTCCACCACAATGACTTTATCAATATGCCCGATACCTTCAATTTTCTTATACCTCCCCAAGGGCACTTTAGTTCCGTAAATTTTATGGACCAAAGCATTATGAAGAACATCCGTCACCAGGGTGGATTTGCCTGAACCCGAAACACCCGTCACACAAACAAAGGTCCCCAGCGGTATACCGACATCCACGCTCTTTAAATTATGCTGGGACGCCCCGATGATATTTAAAAAACGCGCGTCATTAATAGCCCTGCGCGAAAGAGGCTTTTGGATCTGATAATCACCCGTCAAATACCGTCCGGTCAAAGATTCCCGGCATTTCATAAGCCCGTCGACCTTCCCCGCATAAATGACCTCTCCGCCATGCTCGCCGGCGCCTGGGCCTAAATCAATCACATAATCCGCCCGGCGTATGGTTTCCTCATCATGCTCGACGACAATCAAGGTGTTCCCCAAGTCACGCAGGGCATGCAAAGTAGTTAAAAGGCGGTCATTGTCCTTTTGATGCAAACCAATGCTGGGCTCATCTAAAACATAGATCACCCCCACCAAGCCGGAGCCAACCTGGGTGGCCAGGTGTATGCGTTGGGCTTCGCCGCCGGAGAGTGTCGCGCTGCGTCTTTCTAAACTCAAATACTCAAGCCCCACATTGATACAAAAATCCAAACGGCGGTTGATCTCTTTTAAAATCTCCCCGCTGATGATTTTTTTATCACGGCCCAAGGTTAAATGACTAAAAAAATGTTTGGCCTCTTTAATGGAAAGGCCGGTCAGTTGGGCTATTGTTTTATCAGCCACTTTGACCGCTAAAGATTCTCGTCTTAGGCGCAGGCCTTGACATTCCGGACAGGGCGACTCCGACATAAACGACGCTATTTCTTCTTTAAGCCAATCACTGTCTGTTTCCCTGAATAACCGCTCCAGATACTTGACTACCCCTTCAAATAGTCTTCCCCAAATTTCGTCATCAGAGCCATAGAGAACAATCCGTTTGAATTTTTTATCCAAGCCATTAAACGGCAGACGTGGATCCACCCTGTAAATATGGGCGATTTCCCGCAAAACAGCGCGATAATACATCATGTACCCGCGCTGGCCTTTTTTCCAAGGAGCGATGGCGGAGACCCAGGGCTTGGAGGCGTCCGGCACCAGGCTCATCGGGTCAATCTCCATCTTTGTCCCTAACCCATTGCATCCGGGACAGGCGCCATAAGGAGAATTAAAAGAAAAAATGCGGGGGCTCATCTCACCCAAAGAGGTCCCGCAATCCACGCACGCGTATTTTTCACTAAAGATTTGATCGGCTTTGAGTCCGTTAAAATCCACTATGACCATGCCCTCGCCGGTCTTTAAAGCCGTTTCAACGGAATCTGATAATCGTTTGCGTATATCCGGGCGTATGGTAAGACGGTCCACCACTACCTCGATGTGATGGATTTTATATTTGTCGAGTTTGACCGGATCCCCCGTCTCATAAATCTTTCCGTTGACGCGCATGCGGGCAAAGCCGGATTGGGCGATTTGCTTTCCTATATTGCGGTACTCCCCCTTACGGCCGCGTATCAAGGGCGCCAGGACATTAATTTTTGTCCCCAAGGGCAAAGCTAAAATAATGTCCACTATCTGCTGGGCACTTTGCTGTTCGATTTTCTTCCCGCAAGAGGGGCAATACGGGGTGCCGATACGGGCAAACAAAAGGCGCAAATAATCATAAATCTCCGTTTGTGTGGCCACCGTGGAACGCGGGTTGCGGCTGACTGTCTTTTGCTCAATGGAGATCGTCGGAGAAAGCCCTTCGATATGCTCCACCGCGGGCTTTTGCAGCTGGTCCAAGAATTGACGGGCATACGCGGAGAGACTTTCGACGTAGCGCCGCTGGCCTTCGGCATAAATGGTATCAAAAGCCAGGGACGATTTGCCCGAACCGCTTAAACCGGTAATGACCACAAATTGATCACGGGGAATGGTTAAATCAAAATTCTTAAGATTGTGTTCGCGCGCTTTGCGAATGATGATATTGTCTGATTTCATAGAAGGCTATTCTATAATAAAAAACAACCCCTGTACCATAAAAAAATACAGGGGTTGTTGTGTTACTCTCTCATTCCTGCTGTTATTTGCGTTTCTTGGTAACTTTCCTTTTAGAAGACTTCTTGACAGTCTTTTTCTTCTTGGTTCCACCACGGACCATTTTGGCGCAGGAAATATCGCCTTGTTTATCGATAAAATAAAGATACCCAACTTCCCTTTTAATGCCTACCTTGGCAACTTTCTTAGGCGCGCCGCCTTTTTTGTCGCCGCGGGCCATCTTGGCAGAGGAAATGTCCCCCTGTTTGTCAACGAAATAAAGGTATCCCTTTTCTTTCTTGACGCCGACTTTAGCAACTTTTTTAATAGCCATGCATTCTCCTCCTTGTTGTTGGTTGATTTATAAACTCAGGTCCCGATTTTGACTCCCTGAAAATATTCTTTTAAGGCGCTCACCGCCGAAAGGACCGCCAGATAACTGGTCTTGGGATTATCCGGACAAATGACGTTCTCAGTCTTTGTCGTTAGACGGCCAAATTCCCCCACCACTTCGATCTCATGTGAATTGACTTTAAATTCCGGTGAGGTGGCAATACGGATACGCAATTTATCTTTTGCGCGGGAAGCTAAGGCGATGGTCGCCGCCACATTGATATTTTGGGGAAAACGTTTGACGGCTTCACGCACATTACCGTCAAAAAGGATGGTTTCCTTTTTGATCTGCGATAAATTGATCCGGCGTTTCTGAAGATAGTCATTATCGGCAAACCCATAAATCGGTTTGCGGGTTGTTAAGGTGATGCGATCAATGCGCCGCAGGCTGGCCGCTTTGATAGCATCAACACCCGCGATTGCGCCCGAGGGAATAAGCACCCTGACGCCCTGCTTTTGGGCCAATTTTAAAATAGACTCGTTTTCGATGAATTTACCGACACTCATCACTAACACGTCTTTTTTAGCTAAGAGGGCCTGACGCACCAGTTGATGCGTATCAGGAGCATTAACAGCCTCAACAACCAGGTCGCTGCCGGTCAAAAAGTCCTGATAAGATTTTTTAACGATATTTTTTTGAAGGATATGTTTTTGAAGATTTTGAGCTTTGGCAGGATTGATATCAAAGAGAGCTGCTACTATCGCGTGATCATGGTATTGCGTCTTAATGCTTTTGGCAATACGAGAGCCAATGGCCCCGCAGCCTAATATACCCACTCTAATTTTAGACTTTCCTTGAGTTTTTAAGGGGAACAATGACATTGTCAATAAGCCGTGTTTTACCGAAAAAAACGCCTAAGGCGATCAAAACTTTACCTTTAAGTATTTTTAAAGGCTCGAGTGTATCCGCATCCACACATGCGACGTATTGGACTTTTCCATCAGAACGTTGCGTGATCATTCGATGAACACTACCGGTAATTCTGCAGGACAAACGCTCCCCCGCCTGAATGCGCATGACGGCATCCGTAAGGGCCTTGTGCAAAACAGGGGCTTGCGATCGCTCGTGCGAAGTCAAAAGAACATTGCGCGAGCTCATGGCCAATCCGTCTTTTTCACGGACGGTTGGCAGAGCACGGATACAAACCGGGAAATTCAAATCCGCAGCCATCCTCGAAAGCACCGCTACCTGCTGCGCGTCTTTTTGTCCCAGATACATCACATCCGGCTGAATAATATTCAAAAGTTTGGCCACAACCGTCGCCACTCCTTTGAAATGCCCGGGCCGGCTTTTGCCACAAAGCGTGTTGGAAATTTTTTCTACGTCGATGTATGTCAAATAGCAATTTGGATAAATGACATTATCCGACGGAATAAAAAGAATGTCAACATTTTCTTTTTTAGCTATTTTCACATCCCGTTTAATGTCCCGAGGGTAACGGTTTAAATCTTCTTGGGGCGCGAATTGTTTGGGGTTGACATAAATGCTGACAACACAGATATCACACTCTTTTTTAGCCCGGCGCATCAAAGATAAATGCCCTTCATGAAAATACCCCATCGTCGGCACAAAACCGATTTTTTGCCCCTTGCGGCGAAGTTTATTGAGGGTTTGACGCAGATGTTTTATGGTCTTAACGATGCGCATAATGCCGGGTCTATCTCCTCTAAAGGTTGCATCACAAAGTGGCGCTCCAAGCACCTTGGATGAGGGACCAATAATTGTGGAGTGGTCAATTTAATATCATCGTAGAATAAAATGTCAATATCAATGACCCTTGGGCCGTTGATGATTTTTTTGACACGCCCGAGCTTGCGTTCAATGGCTTGCGTTATCACATGCAATTCTTCGGGAGAATGCAAAGTATGCGCTTTTAAAACAGCGTTAAAATATTTGCCTTGAGGAACTCCTCCGACAGGATCGGTTTCGATCACTGTGGAAAGTTTTAATACCTTAACACCGCAAGCCTCAAGCTCTTCAATGGCCTTATGTATGTATTGAAGGCG
>CAZABZ010000031.1:0-9529 GCA_964483535.1 uncultured Planctomycetales bacterium
ACCACTTCCCTGACTTGCGCGCGGGGGCTTTATGAAACTCTTTAATAAGACCTAAAGATTGATGAATACTCTGCTCTGACACTAAAGAACTTTCAAGTTTACCGTTGAGATATTTCTCATAACCGGCCAAATCCAAAAGACCATGGCCGCTCAAATTAAACAGGATTACCTTCTCCTTCCCTTCTTTTTCGGCTTTCTTTGCTTCTTCAATGACACAGGCAAGCGCGTTACTTGTTTCCGGTGCAATAATAAATCCCTCGGTACGGGCCCACAAAATCGCGGCCTCATAACTGTGTAGTTGGTCTACCGCATGCGGCCGTATGAGACCCTCAACAATGGCTTGGCTTACCAGAGGCGCCATACCATGATAACGCAAGCCGCCAGCATGGATCGCAGGCGGAATAAACTGATGGCCAAGCGTGTACATCGGAAGAAGCGGCGTCATGCCAGCCACATCACCATAATCGTAAGCAAATTGTCCTCTGGTCATCTTAGGGCAAGCCTTCGACTCAACCGGAATAATCTCAATTTTCTCACCGTTGATCTTGTCATGAACAAAGGGAAACGCCAACCCGGCAAAATTACTGCCGCCACCGGCACAGCCTATAACAATATCCGGCTTTTTAATGCCAATTTTTCTAAGCTGCTTCTTGGCCTCCAGCCCAATGATGGTTTGGTGCAAAAGAACATGGTTAAGAACACTGCCTAAAGCATAACGGGTTTTCCCTGACTTGTCCGAAACAGCTTCTTCAACGGCTTCACTGATAGCAATCCCTAAACTGCCAGGGGTGTTCGGCATCCGGGCCAAAACCTCACGGCCGGCTTTTGTCTGGTTAGAAGGGCTTGCCACACATTTCCCATTCCAAATCTGCATCATAACCTTACGCATGGGCTTCTGGTCAAAGCTGATGCGTACCAT
The DNA here is from genome assembly GCA_964483535.1 of uncultured Planctomycetales bacterium. Lineage (GTDB taxonomy): Bacteria > Omnitrophota > Gorgyraeia > Zapsychrales > Fredricksoniimonadaceae > JABDGZ01. The sequence continues at coordinate 920 of CAZABZ010000031.1, forward strand.
ATAGATCTTACACTCTAAGCCCAAAAGGTAGCACGCGAAAGACAACGCCGTCCCCCACTGGCCGGCGCCGGTTTCGGTTGTTAATTTTTTAATACCGGCCTGTTTGTTATACCAGGCCTGCGCAACCGACGTATTTGTTTTATGGCTGCCGGAGGGTGATACGCTTTCATCCTTATAATAAATCTTCGCCGGTGTCTTAAGATACCGCTCAAGATGTATGGCCCGACGTAACGGCGATGGGCGCCAGCGGTAAAGGATTTCCATCACCTCTGGTGGAATATCAATCCAGCGTTTACGGCTGATTTCCTGTTCAATTAAATTTTTAGGGAACACCGCCTCTAGCATTTGTGGATTCAAAGGCTGCCCGTCGGGCGCTAAAGGAGGCAGCATGGGTGTGGGCAAATCGGCGGCCAGGTTATACCATTTCTTAGGCATCTGGGAATCATTAAGAAAAACTTTAAATGGATCCATTGTCTTCTCCTTTTAAGCCAACGCTCTACTTATGGAGCAATCTTTGTAGCCCCTTTTTGAATGTTTCAAAATTAAATGTAATGGCTAGAATTATTCTCCACAAATATCCGGGATTGGCCCAAAAAGCATCACCATAATAACTCAATTGGATCTTCTTCATTTCCTTTACAGAAAAAACTTGGTTTAATTTAATGGGCATGCGTTCAGCATCAAACTTGTCCCATTCAATGCGTTTGGGGATGAGTTTCCTTTCTTCAGCGATTTTCCACCAAGGCGTTGCGGGATATGTCATGGCAATATCAACAGCGATGCTATCAAGGCGCAATCTCTTGATCATATTTCTTGTCAGACGCACATCAGCCATCTCTTCGTTAGGATGACCAACTATAAAAAACCCGCCAACCTTGATCCTATGCTTCCTGCATAAACTGACTACCCTATAGGCAGTATCTACTTTTGTTCTTTTATTCATATCATCGAGCATCCTCTGCGAGCCCGATTCAAACCCAAAAATCAATTTTATGCATCCAGCCCTCCTTGCCATCTCCAGAATTTCTTCATCAACGCTATCAACTCTTGCCATGGCTCCCCAATTCATATTCAACCCACTGCTTGCTATCGCCGATAAAATTTCTTTGATTTTCTTTCTGTTTGAAAATATATTTTCGTCGGAAAACACAAAATATTTAGTTTTGTATATGTCTTTTAAGACTGACAGTTCCTCCACCACCTTATCGGGGGAGTAAATCCTGAACGGTAATCCTTCCAACGTGTTGTGACAAAAGGCGCATGCCCCGGAACATCCGCGGCTGATCATGACGCACGGGACCCTGGCATTCCAGGGAAAACATATAAATCCGCTATGATGAGGGAACCTTTGGCGCTTAGCTAAATAAAGCCGCATACACAAAAGATCCCTTGCGGGAAGAGGCATCTGGTTTATATCGACAACCTTATCGCTGAAAAAAATCCCTCTTTCATGGCCCTCCGACAATATTTTTAAAAGCGGGAATTCCCCTTCCCCTTTGACCACCATATCAAACTTATTTAACGCCTCTTCGGCACATATGGCGGCATGGGCCCCTCCTAATACGGTCGGCACCTTTCTCTCTCTAAAATATTCAGCGATATTATATGCTTCCTGGATAAAAAAAATAGTAGAAGTGACCCCCACAATATCAGGTTTAAAATCATTATACTTCTGGATCACATCTTCTCCTGCCTGTCGGTCGGCAATAAGCACTGAAAATCCTTTAGAACGGATAAAAGAGGCCAAAAGCGCCAAATTAAGCGGTTCATGCCACCCCAACAACATCTTATTTCTGCCGGGATTGACCAAAAGAATTCTCTTGTAAGATGATCTCATCATAATCCGGCACCACCCCCGAATCCATTCCCAGCCACAAATTAAATGGCGGAGAAGGAGAGATTCGAACTCTCGAGACGCCTTTCGACGTCCACACGCTTTCCAGGCGTGCGCCTTAAACCACTCGGCCACCTCTCCGTACCAAAATCTTACTATCAAATATAAAATTTACTATTCAAATACATTCAGAAAACGGAGAGGTGTTGTGTGGCTGGACTTTTCCACTACGCCCACCCACCTCTCCATATTTTTAAACAGACGCCGAAACCGCGTACAATTTCTGCCTCTGCTCTTTTAGACGAGCATCTTCCAAATATTCATCATATTTAATCCCTATACGGTCAATAGAACCGCCGGGGGTCAGTTCGATAATGCGATTGGCCGCTGTCTGGAGCAACTGATGATCATGAGAAGAAAATAAAATAGTGCCCGGAAAACTTTCCATGCCGCGATTTAACGCAGTGATCGCTTCCAAGTCCAAATGATTGGTAGGCTCATCCAAGATGAGCACATTGGCACCGGTCAACATCATCCGGGCCAACATACAGCGCACTTTCTCACCACCGGAAAGCACCCGCACACTTTTTAAACTCTCTTCGCCGGTAAAAAGCATCCTCCCCAAAAATCCACGTATAAAATTCTCATCCTTCTCGAGAGAATATTGACGAAGCCAGTCGACAATATTAAGGTCCACGTCAAAATATTTCTGATTGTCTTTTGGAAAATAAGTTTGGGTCGTGGAGACCCCCCATTTAAATGAACCGCTGTCGGCTTTTAATTCACCCATCAAAACTTGAAACAAAGTGGTTTTAACCAGGTCATTAGACCCCACAAAAGCAATTTTATCACCCTTGTGCGCATGCAGGGAGAAATTCTTAAACATCAATTGCCCATCGATAGCCTTAGTCAAATTTTCCACATGCAAAACGTCATTGCCGGCCTCACGCTCAGGCTTAAAATTAATAAACGGGTATTTGCGGGACGATGGTTTGATCTCATCCAATGTCAATTTTTCCAAAATCTTTTTACGTGAAGTCGCCTGACGGGCCTTGGACGCATTGGCTGAAAAACGGGCGATAAAATCCTGCAGTTCTTTGCGCTTGTCTTCCAACTTCTTATTGGAGTCTGAACGCTGCCTGAGCGCCAATTGACTGGCCTCAATCCAAAAACTGTAATTGCCTGAATACATCTGGATCTTTCCAAAATCAATATCGCAGACATGCGTGCAAACCTTGTCCAGAAAATGGCGGTCGTGGGAAACCACAATGGCCGTGTTCTCAAAATTAATTAAAAATTCCTCGAGCCACATGCAGGTGTCAACGTCCAAAGAATTGGTGGGCTCATCCAGGATCAAAATGTCCGGATTGCCAAACAAAGCCTGGGCCAAAAGGACGCGCACCTTTTGGGAACCTTCCAATTGTTTCATTTGCTGTTGATGCAAATCTTCACCAATGCCTAAATCACTCAAAAGTTTGCCGGCTTCGGAATCCGCGTTCCAGCCGTTTAGCTCGGCGAATTCGGCCTCAAGTTCAGAGGCGCGCAGGCCATCCGCGTCGCTAAAATCCGGCTTACTGTAAAGCTCATCTTTTTCCTTCATCACCTTATAAAGATCTTTATGCCCCATGATCACGGTCATAAGCACCGTGCTTTCATCAAAAGCGAATTGATCTTGCTTAAGTACGGAAATACGTTTCCCACCAGCGACACTGACTTCGCCTGAGGTGGTTTCTAAATCACCTGAAAGGATATTCAAAAAGGTGGATTTACCCGAACCATTAGCACCGATAATGCCGTAGCAGTTGCCGGGATTAAAAGTAATATTGACCCCGTCAAACAGGATGCGCTTACCAAACTGGAGTGATACCTTATTAGCAGAAATCATAGGGCGAAATTATAGCATAACGACCAAAAAACGCCAACGAGATTCCTTGTTCTTTCAAAGCTTACAAAAGCCTGCCTGTAAAGCTTGCCTTGCATATTTGCCCAAATAGTGTTAGTGTTGTCACTTAGAATTTAAAAATAACATCTTTTAAGAAAGCTAATCATGCCACAAAACAAACAAAATTTTTACAATCTTGGTATTGCCCCTGCCATTCTTGGCGTTATCGAACATTTGAAATTTACCGTCCCCACTCAAATCCAGTATCAAGCCATCCCTATAGGATTACAGGGTCAGGATGTCATGGGCATTGCCCAAACCGGCACCGGTAAAACCATAGCCTTCGGTATCCCTTTAATACAGCGTTTAGCCCAAATCAAAGGGCGCGCCCTGGTGGTTGTTCCCACCCGCGAATTGGCCATACAAGTCGATGAAAGCCTGCGTAAAATCGCCACGGCCCTGGGAATCAGGACCGCGGTCTTAATTGGCGGGGACCCCATAAACAAACAAATCCAAGCCCTAAAATTCCACCCGCGTATTTTAATCGGCACCCCGGGACGTTTGATCGATCATATGGAACAAAAAACCATCCATTTAACCGATATGCATATTCTCGTTTTAGATGAAGCGGACCGCATGCTGGATATGGGTTTTGGACCGCAAATTGCCGCTTTGATGCGCCAAATTCCGCAAGAGCGACAGACCATGCTTTTTTCCGCCACCATGCCTGACTCTATCATGAAGATCGCTAAGAGTTATATGAAATTACCCGTGCGTGTGGAAGTGGCCCCCACCGGGAGCATGGCGGATAAAATTACCCATGAATTGTTCATTGTGCGTAAAGAATTAAAAAATGAATTATTGGCCAGCACCTTAGCTCAATATAAAGGATCGCTGCTTGTCTTCTGCCGCACTAAATTCAGCGTCGCACGCCTGACCCGGCAAATCCGCGCCATGAAGCATAATGCCGCGGAAATCCATTCGGACCGTTCTCTGAGCCAACGCAGGGAAGCTTTGGAAGGTTTTAAACGCGGCAAGTACCGCGTTTTAGTGGCGACTGATATTGCCGCGCGCGGTATTGATGTCAAAGGGATAGAGCTGGTACTCAACTACGATTTGCCTGATGATCCTGAAAATTATGTGCATCGCACCGGACGCACCGGACGCGCGGGATTCGCGGGACACGCCATATCTTTTGCAACGCCTGACCAACGCTTAGACGTCAAGAATATCGAAAAGATCATCAATCAACCCCTGCCCGTGACTGACAAGCATCCGACAATTCCTTTAGAGAAATTCCATCATCCAAAAACCCCTGTGATGGCCTTTCAAACCCCGCGCCGCATGCGCATGCGCCGAAGATAGACCTTATTGATTTTTAATCCAGGTTTCTGTTTCCGGCGCCACATTGGACTTTTTCTTTAAGACAATATATAGTCCATTCTTTTTATCCAATTCAGCGCGGAATTTCTTCACATCCGCAAAGCCTTGCACAGGTATGGTGGCGCGCTTGAGGCGGTACACGCTTTCCACCGTGATCGTCCCATCACCCTTGGTATACTTGGTTGTGGCCTGCATAAAAGCCGTCCCCAAATCATAATCCTGCGGCACAAAGCTTATTCTCAAACCTTCGGGAACATGATAGGTGTTGCGGTTAATGATCAGGGAATTAGTAGGGACAAAAATAGGATAGTGCCGTGTGTCTTCTGAAAAATTAGGGACATTCCCCTGCTGTTCTTCTTTCAAAAGGACCATATCGTTAGCCACCTGATAAACATGAGGCGCCGCGTATTTAAAACTAAATTCAACGGGCCCATAACGATTTTCTAGACCCTTGACATCGTGGTCGGTTATTTTACCGCCCTGAGCAAAAGTGGCCTGCAAATTATCAAAAAATTTCTGTTTACTGCTGTCCCCGGAGGCGTCCCAACTGCTTTTCATCTCCTGTGATGCCTCCACCGGCATTTTGACGTGGACCTGAAAATTGGCTGAGCCGTCATCACTCAATGTGATATCGCTGGTAGATACCACCGAATGAAAAGACCCATCAGCAACGGGCAGGTCCTGCATGCGATAAGAATCAGGGCCGATGATAAGCACATGGGCATTGTCATAACTTGAAGGCAGCTCTCCTAAATCAAATCCCTTGGCCTGCGGGTCCACGAAATATTCTTGATGATCGACATTGGCCTCCAACATCACGTGATCGAAAGCCGAAGGACTGACAAGCCGATGCCGCGGATCGCCGTTAAACTCGCCGCTGAATAAACAAATATTGGCATCAATACCGGCTATTTTCAACATTTGCTTAGTCAAGACTGTCAAATCCTTGCAGTCTCCATAACGGCCCTTGAAGACCTCAGAGGTTTTATGCAGATCAACCGCATGGTCCCCCAAGCTCATGGACACGTAACGGAACTTGTCCTGAATAAATTCCAGGATAGCGCGCAGCTTGTCTTTAGCGCTCGTTTTAGCGTTCACCAAAGCCAGCGTTTGGGCCGTCATGGCCGGATCATCAATGGTATTTTTATCGGTCAAATCACGCCACCAATCCGCTATCTGTTTCCAATCACTCATGGATGATAAAGACAAGACCCCTATAGTATCGTCGGGCGGGGGCATAAAATCTTCATTCTCGCTGTAAGCGGTATCTTCAAAAACATAGGAATATTTGACCATGCCGTTGGTTTTTTCGATCAGCGGCTTTTTATCATTATTGTAAGCGGAAAAACGGATGGATTTATTTTCAGGAAAAACATAGGAATAACGCGCGTATTTTGTGGGTATGGAAGGATAGGTCACCTCGTCCCAAAACTGATTTGGGATTTCTTCTTTAAAAACTTTGGTTTTGACCCGTACGTCTATGACCGTGCCAATATTTATCAAAGGAAAGACAATGACTTTAAGACGCATATCAGAGTACAACGGCGACTGATCATAGGCCTGCAAATCTTTAATATCAGTGGCCTCAAGCTTCCTGCCATCCGGTGTCTCTATAAAAGCCTTGATGTCCGTAATTTCTTCACGGGATTTATTGTAATAAATAGGCCACCGCCCCAAATTTTTGGCGGCTTCTTTCTGTATTTTGACACGGGCATGATAATCTTCATCAAAAGACCAGTCATCATGAATGGTCGTATCTGTTTCAGCTAAAAGGCCGATATAGGGCTGGTTGCTGTTTTTCTCTTCCCAGGCATTAGGATCGACCTGTTTGTCCTCGATTTTGCTTAAATCCTGGGCAATGGCCTGAGCATGGTCCATAGACGGGGTCTGCGCCTGCGCCAAGCTGGCCAAAAGCGGCAAAAACAAAAGGAATATAAACTTTTTCATAAATTTTAAAATCCTCTCATCCATTAAAATATGCCGCTGGGTCAAAGGCTGTTTGAGGACAATGCCTTCCAGCGACGTGCAACGGCTTAAAGCCACATACATCTGCCCATGTGAAAACGTGCCCCAGCCCACATCAATGACCACACGATCAAAAGTCTGGCCTTGAGATTTATGGATCGTCACCGCCCAAGCCAACTTAAGGGGATACTGGGTAAAATAACCTATGACCTTGGAGCCCAAGGAATTACTTACTTCATCAAAATAATATTGGTAAATTTCCCAGGTATGCTTTTTGACATCGACTAGGGTCCCGTTTTCCAACTCAACCATGATCACATCATCGCCCCCGGAATCAGCGACCAAGCCTGAAATTTTCCCCAAAGATCCATTGACCCAGCGTTTATCCGGATCATTGGTCAACATCATCACCTGCGCGCCTGCTTTGAGCTCAAGGTCTTGGGGGGTTGGCAGGGATTTACGTTCAAATTCACCGGACACCGTCCCCTGATAAATTCTAGAGTGCCCGGGTAAACTTTTCAAGCGTTGATTATTGACGCCCTCCGCCAGGGAATTAGTCGTGGTCAGGACAATATAAAAATCTTCCGATAAAAATTGATGGTCCGGTTTAAAACGGCGGTTAAGCGCCTCCCAATGGTGATGCTCAACACTATCGTCTCTGACGGCGTTAAGCAGGCGGATAAAATGTTCGTCCTTTTGGCGGTAAATTTTCTTTAATTGCAAGATTTTAAAGTCCAGGGACTCAAAAACTTTTGAAGAAAAAAAATATGGCGTTGGATAATGGGTCTTAAAAATATCTTCTTCCCCCCGCCCTACCACCGGCGGCAGTTGAAAAAGGTCTCCAAAGAATATCATCTGTATCCCGCCAAAAGGCCTGTCATCATAGGGCCCATACAGACGCAAGAAAATATCGACGCAATCCATGAGATCTGCCCGCACCATGGACACCTCATCGATAACAACAGCGCTAAGTTCGCGATACATTTTTCGCTTGCGTTTGCGAACCGGCATACCGCCCACGCTTTCAGGGGTCACATCAGGCTTAAAGCCAAAAAAGGAATGGATGGTCTGGCCTTTGATATTAATGGCCGCAACCCCTGTGGGGGCGAGCACCGCTACGTTCTTGGAAGTCTTCTGGCGAAAATACTGCAGTAAGGTTGATTTACCCGTGCCTGCCTTGCCGGTAATAAAGACGTTCTGATGGCTATTCTCCAGGACTTCAAAAGCCCGGATGAATTCCTCATTAAAATCCAGATTATGAAAGGTGTCGTTCAAATGCCTCCTGTAATCGCTGATGTATTTTCAAATTTTCTTCGCGGCTGGTGATGACTTCAATGATCGTCGATGTCCGCGCACCAAGCGCCTGGGTATACATTTTCTTAAAATGCCTGGCATCCATAGGCTGGCTGTAATGGAGTTCAAACATCGACGCCGCCGATGCCAAGGTAAAGGGATGCGGCACACCCCAAAATTTTTCAAAACCTTCTTTAAATTCAGCAATAGGTAAAAAAGAAAATATCCCCGCGCCCCCGTTATTAAGAAGAAC
>CAZABZ010000032.1:0-9482 GCA_964483535.1 uncultured Planctomycetales bacterium
TATCCACAAACCGTTTATCCTTGAGGAGCTTGAAAAGATCGTTCTGGCTCAGTTAAATAGCTGACATGCTTCCCACAAAGATTGATTATAAGCGAGAGTTGGAATCAGCATCCAAAGGGATGATCCTGATTCATGATCCTCGCTTATTGATCAAGCTCATCGTCCGTTCTCTTGTCCAAAAAGTCCATATCCAACACGCAGGAATGATCCTTTATAATCCTGATAGAGATTCTTATGTGTTGTCCATTTCCCGAGGGGCAATAGGCGAGCGTATTCCCGAAGGGTTGATCCGTTTTGACAAGAGCAACCCTTTGATAAAGCTTTTTATTCAAAAAGAATATAAATATATTTTTGAGAACCGTCATGCCATTGTCGCGGAAGATATTAATAAACTTCTTTGGAAAGAAAGTGTTATTTCTAACGGGAACGGCATTAAACAGCTTTTACACAGCGTCAGCGAACAATTACCAAGGCTCAATGCGATCGCCTGTGTGCCTGCCTATTATCAGCACACGCTTATGGCTATTTTGCTTCTTGGAGAAAAACATGACGGCAGCCGTTTTGACCAGAAAGAATTGGATTTCTTTTCAGCCTTGGGCCATGACGTGGCCATGGCTATCCGCAACGCCCAATTATTTGAGGATTTAAAAAGAGAAGCAGAGCGCAATCGTAATTTGTTTATTCAAACGACCATTGCTTTAGGCTCAGCTATTGAAGCCAAGGACACCTACACGCATGGCCACACCGAGCGTGTCACCAAATATGCCTTGGCCATAGGCCGTCAGATGGAGATTTCCCAAGTTTATAATTTTCCTCATAAATTCTTTGAAAATTTGTATATTGCCGGATTGTTGCACGATATTGGGAAAATTGCCATACCCGAAGTTATTTTATCCAAACAGGATAAATTAACTGCTGAAGAATACGAAACCATAAAAAGCCATACTACTCGTGGCGCAGAGATCTTGTCCCCATTAACGGGTTTTGAAGAAGTCATCAATGGCGTCAAGTACCACCACGAACGTTATGATGGAAAAGGGTATCCGGAAGGGTTAAAAGGGGAAGGCGTACCTATGATTGCGGCTATTATTTCGGTGGCAGATACTTTTGATGCCATGACAACAGACAGGCCGTATCGCAAGGGATTAAGTAAAGAAAAAGCTATTGTGGAAATAAAAGAGTGTATTAACAAACAATTTAATCGCAAACCTGTTGATGCCTTGGTTGAACTTTTTGATAAAGGCGAGCTTTAAAGTGGAAGTTCAATTTTAAAAGCAGTTCCCTTGCCCAATTCACTTTCCGCAAGAATTCTTCCGTTGTGATTCTGGATTATCTCGTGGGTTATGGACAGGCCTAAACCTGTTCCATGGTCTTTTTTTGAGAAAAAAGGATCGAAAATATGGGGAAGATCTTTGGCGTCTATACCAAAACCGGTGTCGGAGATTTTGATGACGAGGCAATTGGGCATTTTGACATTGGTGTTGATGGTCAATGTGCCACGATTAGGCATAGCCTCAATGGCATTGAGAAAAATATTTAGGAGCGCTTGTTTGATTTGTTTGGGGTCAATATTGATAAGTATATTTTTATTTTCAAATGAAGTATTTAAATTTATTTTATGGCGAATAATTTCATTGTTTAATAGGTCCAGGGTTTGTTCAATCAGTTGATGAATGTTCATTTGTTTTAATTGTGGTGGAGACGGCTTAGCAAAGTTTAAGAGTTCCTGGACCAAACTGTCAATGCGGTCCACTTCTTTGTTGATAATCTTGGAGAATTTGAGCAGGAATTCTTTATCATCAAGCCGCGAAGGAAGCTGTTCGCTAAATGTTTTAATAGGGGTGAGCGGATTCTTTATTTCATGCGCCATACCGCTGGCTAAGATAGCGATGGATTTCATGCGTTCTGAATGAGTGATTTCCTGGCGCAATTGTTCGTTTTGTTGGGCCATTTCCATAGGGGTTGCTTTGAAAAAAGCGCGATCAACCAGATTTTGTATTCTGTTTTTAAGCGGTGTAAAAATAAGGGCAATCAAACTGGCCATAATAATGGAAGTTAGCACATTTTGATAATGGACAATCTGATGGAATAAATGTTCTGATACAAGCACGGAGATAAGAAATATTAATGTGATTGTAGTAACTAATAATGAATAAATTAAGCTTCTGCGGATGATGATATTAATATCCATGAGGCGGTATTTTAGAATAACGAATGTCATGACTATGGGGAAAACAGCTACTAAAAAATTTCCGTAAGGGTATAGATTAATTCCGAATACGGGGAAGAAATCGGTCGCACCGCCTATATAACCAATACTAAAACTTAAGAAAAAATATTTTATTTTGTTTCGTTTTTCGCCAGCAGTTGTTTTTATTCTTTTATAAGCAAGCCGGTAAGTATAGAGGACAGAGGTTATCCAAAGAAGAAAAAAAACAATATAAATAAGCGGAGGATTAGTGCTGTAATAAAATGAGTTAAACATAAGTTTTATATGGGGCATTAATTGACCTGTAAATAATGTTATAAGAAAAAATATTCCCGTTAAATAAATACAGATAATTAAGCGTTTATTTTTTTGTTCTAAAAAGTGATGAAAGAAGTGAAGTAAGAATACGGGAATAGCTATGATGCCGATATGTGCTATTTTAAGCCATAAAAGAGCAGATTGAGGGTCGTGAGTCGAGCCAACTCTATAAGCGCCCAATCCCCATAAAGCAGTTGCAAAATTAAAATATGCCCATAGTCTATTGGTAAAATTATGAGGGGCTTTGATTAATACAAATATACCTGCGCTTGTGCTAGTTATTAGAATTAAAAGTCCTGAAAGCGCAAAGGGTGTCATATTAGGTTAGTGACAATTGAATGACAGTGGAAGGGATGGATTAAGATCCCAGATTTTTCTTTACCGTTTCCAATATTTCTTCTGATTTAAATGGCTTGACGATGTAGCCACTGGCGCCTAAGCGGGCGGCTTCAGCTGCGGTTTCAACGGATTTGTACCCGGTAACCATGATGATTTTTACATGAGGGAATTTCTTTTTTATTTCTTGCAGGACGTCAAGCCCGTTGGTCTTTGGCATCTTGATGTCTAAAAGCATGACCTTGATTTCTTGGCTGTGTGACAAAACTTCCAATGCCATGTCGCCGGAATCTACTGTCACCAGGTTGTAATGATCTCCCAAAATAAGTTTTAAGGACTCGCGAATGCCTTCTTCATCATCGCAGATGAGGATTTTAGGATTTGCCATACGGGTATTCCTTCCTGCCATTGCCTTTTCGGCGGCGGTATGTGCCCTGTTTTTTGCTCCTCAACGACGGGGTAGGAAGAGGGCACGGCTTGATGTTCGTTTAAAGGGATACGGGAGTCCCTACACAAATGAGTTTGACTACTCCTTTTCCGATATTACGAAAATAATGGGGCAGGGAGGCATCGAAATAAAGGGTATTGAATTTATGTAAAGTGAATACCTGGGCGTTAACGTTGATCTCAACATGGCCATCCAGGACAAAAATAAATTTCTCAGTCCCTCCCTGGGCTTGTTCTTTGTTGGTTTTACCATTCTCTTCGATGCGCACAAGGGTGGGCATCATTCTTTTGTTCATGATATTCTTAGTCAGGATTTCGAAAGAAGCTTCATCGCTGTGGGTGAAGATGTCCGTATTCTTATCATGGCCAAAGTCTATGATGGCGTTTTGATGGCTCAATCCCTTGTAAAGCTCAGTAACATCGATCCCAAGGGCTTTGGCGATTTGCATGTGACACTCGAGAGTGCCGACCATTTTTTTATTTTCAATACGGCTTAAAGTCGCCATCTGAACTCCGCTTTTTTCAGAGAGTTCGGTCAGCGATATTCTTTTGGCTTTGCGGATGGTGTGTAACGTTTCTCCTATATACATATGAGGTCCTTTTGTTAAACATGATGATTATTAGTGTTTAGTTTAACACTTATTGACGAATTTACAAGTAAAATTTATCGATTCGTTGATTAATGTTAAGTCAAAATTATATTTGACAAATAATCAAGTATGTTTTATACTGCGATTAATTAAATTAATTCCCCCGGAAGTTACGGAGAAAAGCATATGCCAGCCGAAACAATTGATATCAAGGTCATCAAGATTCACCGTTTGCCGCCGGATAACCGTATTAAGGCTTTTGTGGATTTGGGGATTAATGACTCTCTTTTGATCAAAGGTGTAAGGATAGTCCAGGGTAAGAAGGGTTTATTTGTTTCCATGCCCATTGAACAAGGAAAAAATGAACGATGGTATGAAAGGGTGCGTTGTTTGAACCAGGACGTTCGTTCATTGATAGCTCAGAAGGTCCTTAAGGCTTATGGCCTATGAGCCCTTTACCTTAATATATTATTCGAAAGTGCCCACTGATTGGGGGCAGAAGGCTTTGATGCGTCCGGAAGCTGACAGGCCACGGGGGCTGCCTTACGATCAACGCCGAAAATACCGCCGGGCGCTTCGAATAATATTATTGACAATACACATCTCTTAGTGTATATTTTATACAGGGGGTGATGTGTATATGGTACGTATGAATATTACAATTCCTGACGATGTGAGTAAAGAATTACGGCATGTTAAAAATAAGAGTCGTTTTATCGCTCAGACTTTAAGAGAAAAATTTGTCACCGAGTATAAAAAAGCGATGGAGAAGAAACTTGAAGAATCCTATAGAAAATCCGCTCAAGAAGATTCCATGCTTGTTAAGGACTGGGATGCGGCGGCTGGGGACCAGATAGATTGATGATATTTCCTAAAAAAGGTGAAATATGGAGGGTCAACCTTGACCCGACTATGGGCGCTGAGATTAAAAAGACCCGTCCCGCGGTGATTGTTTCCAATGATCATAACAACCGTTATGCATTAACGATCACCATTCTGCCTATTACGGACAAAGGTCCGGAAGTTTTTCCCTTTGAAGTTTTTTTGCCCAGAAGTACGGAAGGTTTAAGCAAGGATTCGAAGATCAAATGCCAACAAATACGCACTGTTGATAAAAGTCGTTTAATTAAATTATTAGGGCGTATTGAAAAACAAACATTCGTCCTTATTGAAGAAGCTATTCGTCTACATTTAGGATTTTTTTAATTTATCATTTAAAATTTGATTCTCTTGAAAAGTTTTGATAAAGTCCGCTTATGTTTATCGTAGGTTTAAGCCACAAAACAGCCCCTATTGGAATCCGGGAGAAATTTTATTTAAATCCCCTGCAGCAGGACCTGCTGTTAAGCGAGCTTAAAAACCATCCGCTGATCACAGAAAGCTTTGTGCTTTCAACCTGCAACCGGACCGAGGTTTATTTAAAACGGACAGACCTTTCTGTTAATTCTCCTTTCGTCGTTTCTTTGATCGCTAAGGTCAAAAAGATTGATTTCGATTTTGATGCTACCCCTTATATTTATGCCTATGAGGAGCAACACGTTTTAGACCATCTTTTAAGGGTGGCTTGCGGCCTTGAATCGTTGGTGTTGGGAGAGAAACAAATTTTAGGCCAGGTCAAAGACTCAGTAAAGCGCGCCCGCGCGTCCGGCACTTTATCGCGGTATTTTAATATTTTAACGAATTTGGCCATACATACCGGCAAAAAAGTCCGGAATGAAACAGCGATAGGATATGGCGGATTTTCCATCAGTTGGGCGGCCATCGAAATGGCCGAAAAAACTGCCGGTAATTTGCGGGACAAATCCGTGCTGGTCATCGGGGCCGGTAAAATGGGCGAAATTGCCCTTAATCATCTCCATGATCTGGGGGTTAAAAAGATTTTTTTAATGAATCGTACCGGTGAAAAGGCGGAAAATTTGGCAACCCGGTATAATGGCACAGCCTCTTCCTTTTGGAATATTAAGGAAATTCTAAGCGAGGTGGATGTTTGTTTTTGCGCGGTTGGAGCTCCGCATTACATTTTGGACAAAGAGAAGATCGCTGATATCATGGAAATGCGGCATGGCCGTAAACTTGTTTTAATCGATATTTCCATGCCTCGTAACATTGATCCTGAAGTAAAAACTTTAGGAGACAAAGTCCATCTGAGCGCTATCGACGATTTGCATGAAGTGGTTGATAACAACATGAAAAAACGCGAAAGCGCCATCCATGAAGTCGAGAGCATCATCCGTCAGAAAATCCTGGAATTTAATGATAAAGTTTTAAATTTGAAAAATGCCTGAAAAAACTCCTTCAGATCGTCCGGATTATTCATTATTATCAAAGGCCTGGAATATAGGCATTGTCATTGTATTATTGACGTTGTTAGGCCATTGGCTTGATCAAAAATTCCACACCTCGGAGATCTTGACTTTAGTGGGGGCATTTTTAGGTATTTTGTATTCTTTGTATGAAGCTTGGGTGGCATTAAAGTGAAGTATTATTTGCTTGAAGAAATATCCGAAAGTTGTATACTAAAATTATAATTTGAGTTCGGCAAGGTCGTCGATTCAAAATGGACAAGGATGCCCTCAGTATTCCGCCTTGGCGGGTAAAAATACTGAGTTTTTTTATTAGTGAAGATTGAATTACTTGCTACCTATTAAGGTATAATATATCATTATTGGCTATGAATCCTAATTTTAACCTAGATGGATACATCATGCACCACGTGCTTAACTCGCACGAATGGCTGCTGCCTTTCGCGTCTCCCATACCGTTGCCTGGATTTTTGAGTATCCACGCTTTGATGGTGTTGATCGGATGCGCTATTGTCCTTATGCTTTTTCTGGTTTTTTATCGAAAGGATGAACGGGTCCCCACGGGATTGACCAATGGGTTGGAATCTTTAGTTATGTTCATCCGCGATGAGGTGGCCATCCCGAATTTAGGGGAGAGGGACGGTCTTCAATTTACTCCAATGTTGTGCACTATCTTTTTTTTTATTTTGACCCTCAACCTCCTGGGGCTGGTACCGATTTTTTCGACGGCAACGTCCAATATTAACGTCACGTTTTCTTTGGCTTTTTTAATTTTTGTCTTGCTTGTTTTTGGCACTTTCGCGCGTAATGGATTTAAAGGGATATGGCACGCGCTGGTCCCTTCGGCGCTACCCAAATGGCTTGCTCCGTTCTTTTTAGTCATTGAGTTCGCCAGTATTGTTGTCCGCAGTCTTGCTTTAATGATACGGCTTTTCGCGAACATGATCGCCGGGCACATGGTCATTTTGTCTTTTTTAGGGCTGGTGATCCTATTAGGTTGGATCGCTTTGCCGGCGGTGTTTGTGGCCGTCTGCATTTACTGCCTGGAAGTTTTCATCGCGCTTTTGCAGTCGTATATTTTTATTTTATTGTCCGCTGTTTTTATCGGGCAGATGTATCATCCGGACCATTAATTAAAAGGAAAGGAAATTGTATGCAACCAGAAATAGTGCAACATTTTGGACCAATGACCGCGGGTCTTGGCATCGGCCTCTCGGTAATGGGAATGGGCCTGGGGATAGGTTTTATTTTCGCTTCCGCCCTTCAAGCCATAGCCCGTCAGCCGGAAATGGCCAAGCAACTGACAACGATCATGTACATTGGCATGGCGATTGTTGAAGGAATGGCGCTCTTAGGCGTTGTGTTCTGTTATCTCGCGCTTAAAGGTTAACTTTAAAGAGGTGCCTATATGATCACACCAGAATCCCAACAATCGGGAATATTGAGTCCCGACGTAACGCTTGTCATCCTGACATGGATCTCGTTTTTTGGCTTGCTTGTAGTCCTTCATAAGTTCGCCTGGAAGCCGATCCTGGCAGGTTTAAAGCAAAGGGAAGATTATATCCGTAAATCTTTGGATGACGCGGATAAAATTAAATCTCAATTGGCCCAGGTTGAAGCCGCTAAAAAAGCAGTCCTCGATGAAGCCAAAGAGAGGGCCAATGCCATCATTGAGCAGTCCCGTAAAATGGGTAATGAATTGGCAGGCCAAATCGAAGGGCGGGCTAAAAAGAGCGCGGAAGAGATCATTAGCAGCGCCCATCAGGAAATTGAAGTGGAACGTGAACGTGTGCGCAACGCTCTCAAAAAAGAAAGCGTCCAAACAGCCGTGTCCCTGGCTGAAAAAATCCTTAAAGAAAATCTCGATGCAGTAAAGAACAAGAAATTGATCGACCAGGCCATTAAGGACATGTAGATTTTATGAGCCAAGCCGCTGACCGTTACGCAAAAGCGCTTTTTGAATTGGGCCAAGAACACAATAGTCTTGAAGCTGTGCAAGAGACGATGGCTGATATCCAAAAGCTTATTATCAATTTAAAGGACTTTCGCCAGTTTTTGGGCAATCCTTTGCTTTCTTACGAAGAACGTTGCGCTGTTCTCAAAGCTTTGTTTGAAGGAAAAATCCCTGAACTTACTTTTAGATTCCTTTTATTTATCACCTATAAAAACCGTTTGGATATTTTAAAGGACATTATCGGATCTTTTGACAGTATCTATTTATCCAGCACCCATCAAATGCGCGCCCTTGTAAAAACAGCATTGCCTGTCAAAGACGAAGACAAGGCTTTTATTAATCAACGTTTGCGGGATAAATTCCATCAACAGATGCTTACCCAATGGGTTTTAGATCCCTCTCTTATAGGAGGATTTCGTATTTTCGCGCAAGGTAAGATTTATGATTATAGTTTTAAGAATCAACTGAATCATTTTTTTCAACAGGCGACACAGCCGTCTTAAAAAGCCGATTCTGATCTCAAGGAAGGAACATTATGCACCAACAATTAAATCCCGATGAAATATCATCCATCCTTAAAAAACAATTAGCTGATTTTACCAGTAAGGTGGAGACCTCTGAAGTTGGCACCGTGCTAAATGTCGGCGACGGTATCGCGCGTGTATTTGGCCTGGCCAATGTCATGGCCGGCGAAATAGTGGAATTTCCCGATGGTATTGAAGGCATTGCCTTGAATTTGGAAAGTACTAACGTGGGGGTGGCTATATTCGGAGCGGATTCCCATATTAGTGAAGGTGATGAGGTCAAACGCACCGGTAAAATAGCGTCTGTGCCCGCGGGTGAGGCCCTTTTAGGCCGTATTGTGGATGCTTTAGGCGCTCCTATCGACGGGAAACCTGCTTTTACTCCGAGTGCCATGCGGCCCATTGAGATGAAGGCCCCGGGCATCGTTGACCGTAAAAACGTGCATGAGCCTCTGCAGACCGGTATCAAGGTCATTGACGCCTTAACACCCATCGGCCGCGGCCAGCGCGAATTGATCATCGGGGACCGTAAAACAGGGAAGACATCCTTAGCCATTGATACCATCATTAATCAAAAAGGCAAAGGTGTGTTTTGTTTCTACGTGGCCATCGGCCAAAAAAGATCGACGGTGGTGCAGATCTATGAAACTTTGCGTAAATTCGGGGCCATGGAATATACAACGATCGTGGCAGCCACCGCTTCTGACCCGGCGCCCATGCAGTTTTTGGCGCCTTATGCCGGCACGGCCATGGCGGAATATTACCGTGACAATGGCAAACATGCTTTGATCATTTACGATG
>CAZABZ010000033.1:0-4041 GCA_964483535.1 uncultured Planctomycetales bacterium
TCATAATTTGCGTAAACTTTTTCCTTAATGCGGTCTCTGACCATTTCATTGTAAGCGGCGTAAACGGGATTATTGATTTTTTCCGATTTAATGGGCACAATGGAAACCCTGTGACTTAATTCCATGACGCGCATACGTTCGGGTTTACGTTCATAAAACATTCCAAAAGGTAACGTTGGTCTTTCTTTGACCAGCCCCACATGTATACTCTTGTCAGGTAAAATCCCCGGATTATTACTTAAGTCCAGATGCGGGGCCCTCCTGGTGGGATATTCTCGAATGCTGATTTCAACTCGATTCTGACGGATGGCCTTATAATGCGGGTCGTTTATCCTGCTAAAATAAGTAACACATAAGACGGCTGAATGAACGGCCAATGAAATAAACAGGGCCTTGAAAAGAAAGTTTTCAGTCATTTTTTCGCAATAGTTCATGCCATAGATAGGCAATAAAACGAATGGTGTCGCGCACCGGTTGGATTTTGCTGACCTCATCCCTATAAATCGTCTGTATATCAACCGAGGCTATTTTAAAACCTTTTTTGCAGGCTTTAATCAACACCTCAGTCTCAATTTCAAAATCAGAGCTTTCGAGTTTAATGGCCTGAAGGACTTTTGTTTTGATCAGGCGAAAACCGCATTGAGTATCCGGAATATGCCGACGGCAAAAAAGAGAAATCAGCCAAGACATAAAACGATTGGTGGCTAAACGCACCATGGGCATACCCCTCGGGTCATGCATACGGTTACCACTGATAATATCTGCGTCTGTGTTTTGATAACAGGCCACAAAAACCGCGATATCCGACGGTGAATGCTGGCCGTCACCATCCATGGCGATCAAAGCCTCATAACCATTCTTAACCACATAATCAAATCCGACTTTTAAAGCATTGCCCTTACCTCTTTGGGCTTTGGTCTTTAACACCACGGCATGGGCTTGGCCCGCCACTATGCCGGTTTTATCCACGGAACCGTCATCGATCACAATGCAATCATACCCTAAGGCGCGCACAGACTCAACCAAAGAGCCGATGGTCTGGGCTTCATTATGCGCCGGGATAACAATAGCCAACTGACTGGAGATTTTCATGATTGCCAAAATTCCCTGAATAACAGCCACTGAGACGAATTTTTCTTGACCTCATCCTCAATGATCGTTAAATATTTTTGAATACACTCCCTAGCGGCTTCATCCGTGACCTTGCCATGCGGCACATGAGGAGGATCAATGGGCGGATGAATACTAATTTCAAAATGACCGTCATCTCTACGAAGAAAAAAAATCGGGATAATAGGAACGCCTGTTTTCAAAGAAAAGAAAGCGGCCCCCTTAGGGACCATTGTTTTACGGCCCAAAAAATCCATCACTATCCCGTGATTTCCAAAATCCCTGTCTGCCAGAATGGCAACTAAACGGTTTCTTTGAAGATGTTCCACGACTCGCCTAACAGCCACATCCGTCTGAATCACCATGACCCCAAAAGCTTCCCTCTGCGCGTTAAACAGAGCATTGACCCGTGGATCTTTATGCGATAATGCTACTACAGATAATGGAAATCCCAACATCGGTAATATCGCCCCTCCCATTTCCCAATTACCTAAATGGGCACTGACAAGAATGGCGCCCTTGCCTTTTTGCAAAACCTCATTAAGGTATTCGATGTTCTTAAGATGGACATGAGATTCAATGAACGCCGGCTGCAAACGCCTGGTCATAGTAAAGAATTCCAACAAGTATCTGCCAAAATTATGAAACACAGCGCGGACTTGGCCCCTCGGCACATGGTCCGTCTTCAACACTATTTTCAGGTTACTCTCAACCGCCTGACGATCGGTCTTGGAAAAACAAAAATGCAGATCACACAAAAACATGACCAAGGCACAACTCACCTGAATAGGTAAAATTTTTGCTAAAAACCGACCAATCTTATAAAGACAATAATTACCCATATTTATAAAAAGGGATTAGGGGAGTTTCCTAAAATTAATCGTGCGATATTTTCTGAAGCCATGGGTTTACCATTTTTTAAAGCTGCCTGCTTCATGGCCGCCAATTGCTTTGGATTATTCAGAAGCGCGTCGATCTCATGGGCAATATGGCGTTTGTCATCCACACGGATAGCAATGCCCTGATTGACTAAAAATTGGGAATTGCGTTCTTCTTGGCCCGGGATGGGGGCAACGATCACCATCGGCAATCCTTTGGCCAGGCATTCACTGGTGGTCATGCCGCCGGGCTTGCTTACGATCAAGGTAGATACTTCCATCAGTTCATCCACATTGCCGGCATAATCATAAAAAATAATTTTTTTAGCTGTCCGACGCTGGATCTTTTTAATCCAATTGACTAACTTGACATTTGTTCCGCATATAACAATCAATTGCAAAGGCCGCTCCAGACGCACCAAGGATTTGACCGCTTCTTTCATAGGGCCCAAACCCTGTCCGCCTCCCATGATCAAAATGGTCGGAATATTTAAATCAAGGCCTAATTTCTTGGCAATAAGGGCACCCCCTGCAGGCTGGGCGAATTTCATGCGGATAGGAATACCAAAAATCTTGATACGCTCCACAGGGATCCCTTCCTTCACGTAGCGGTCACAAGCCTCTTGGGACGGCACCACATAATAATCCACTCCTTCATGCAACCAGTATAAATGCGGGGCGTAATCCGTCAGTACTCCGATGACTTTAAAGGCAAGATGATGGGTCATTTTATAATCCGCGACCATGCCGCAGGGAAAAGCCTGGGTGCAGACAACCACGTCCGGCTTGAATTCATCAATCAACGGTTTTAATTTTTTATGTGAGGATTTATGGATGGATTGTTTCCATTTTTCGGAAAACTTAATGACCTTGGGATTATCGTACAGGTATTCCCAAATTTTGGGAGCGCGTTTAATCACCCCCATATAGGTGGTATTGATGATTTTTTCCATCAACGGATAGATATAACCAAATCCGTTAATGCTTAAAACTTCACAGTCAGGATCAAGGGATTTAAGGGATTTGGAGATCGCCACCGCACCTTGACGATGCCCGGAAACCTGCGAAATATACATTAATAATACGCGCTTGTGCTTGATTTCTCCCCCCTACTCGATGGTCCCCAACACGCCGCCAACCAATCCTTCCTGGCCCGCGTCGACACATATGGATTCAAGCTTTCCGGCGGCTGGTGCCTCAATAACAAAAGAGGCTTTATCTGTAACTGCCTCGCAAACTTCCTGCCCCCTTTGCAAGCTATCGCCCACCTTCGCATGCCAACAGGCAATCGTTGCTTTTACGATCCCCTCGCCTAATTCAGGTAAAATAATCTTAGTCATTTAAAATGTTTCCCAAACTGCTCAATAATCTTTGTTTTAACATCCGCCATAGGCATTGCATGGCCCTTTATTTTTTGCATCGAGGTCATGCGCACATTAAGGCCGCAGGGTTTGATCAAATCAAAAAGGGACAGGTCCGTATTAACGTTAATCCCTAAACCATGGTAAGTCACCCATTTGCGAACACCAACACCTATCGAAATAATCTTATCGGGGCCGACAAAGACACCCCGTTGCCCGCAAATGCTTATTGCCAATATACCAAAATTCTTCAATAAATCAACCGCAACTTCTTCAAGCTCTTCCATATAAGCTTTAAGATCTTTGCCGTGTTTATTTAAATTAAAAACAGGATAAACAATCAATTGTCCCGGCGCATGCAAGGTCACGTCCCCTCCACGATCAACGCGTTCGATCGTCACACCGCGCGCTTCAATCTCCTTGCGCTCATAAAGCAGGCTCCGTGGATTAGTCATTCTCCCCAGCGTCAGTACCGCGGGGTGTTCACAAAGAATCAGATGGTCTGCCGCCCCTTCAATGACCCTTTGAACACACTTTCTCTGGCGCTCCAAGCCATCAAGGTAATTAATTAATCCCCAATCCTCGATAATTATATTTGGCGTCATATGGATTTCATTAAAAAACCGCTGGGATTGATTCCCAACGGCTTTTTCCATGATTCATGCCGGCTTACACAAGCCGCTATATCTTTC
>CAZABZ010000033.1:4141-9371 GCA_964483535.1 uncultured Planctomycetales bacterium
CGCAAATCGCCTCGGCCATTTGCATGGTCCCAACAGCAGTGGGATCATTACGATCGGGCTTTAGATCATACGTTACAGATTTGCCTTCTTTTAAAATGATACGGACAGCGTTATCTAAACGGTCAGCC
This sequence comes from uncultured Planctomycetales bacterium, assembly GCA_964483535.1. Taxonomy (GTDB): domain Bacteria; phylum Omnitrophota; class Gorgyraeia; order Zapsychrales; family Fredricksoniimonadaceae; genus JABDGZ01. Next base: position 4,270 of record CAZABZ010000033.1, read on the forward strand.
GCAGCTTTTTCATTAAGATGACGCAACATCCATACAGCTGAAAGAATTGTCGCGGTTGGATTGACTTTATTCTTACCGGCATATTTAGGCGCTGAACCGTGCACCGGTTCAAATAAAGCGATCTCATCGCCATAATTAGCTCCCGGAGCAACTCCCAAACCACCGACTAACCCGGCGCACAGATCTGAAATAATATCGCCGTAGAGATTAGGCAACACCAAACAATCATAGGAAAAAGTATTCTGAACTAACTGCATGCACATATTATCAACAAGGCAATCGTTAAATTCAATTTTGCCCTCGTATTCTTTGGCCACATCCTTAGCGCATTGCAAAAAAAGCCCGTCGGTAAATTTCATGATATTGGCCTTATGCACCGCGGTCATCTTCTTGCGTCCGAGCTTTAGGGCCCAATCAAAAGCAAATTTAACAATACGCCTCGAGGCGCTCGCTGAAATCGGTTTGATGGAAATAGCCGAGTCTTCTTTGATCTTTTTAGATGACATCTCATTGATCAAGGTACGCAGACGATTCCCTTCAGGGGTCCCAAGATCAAACTCAATGCCGGCATATAAATCTTCCGTATTTTCACGGAAAATCATCAAATTTACATTTTTAATGGGGGTCTTGGTGCCTTCATAATAAAGGCAAGGACGCACGCAGGCAAACAGGTCCAAGGACTGGCGTAACCCAACATTAACGGAACGAAAGCCACGACCGATCGGCGTGGTGATGGGCCCTTTGATGGCGGTCTTATTGCGGCGGATGGAATCCAACACTTCATCCGTCAAAGCTTTACCGTGGGTTTTTATGGACTTCTCGCCAACCTCATGCACTTCCCAATCGATTTTCACACCCGTGGCATCCACGCACTTTCGCATGGCGTTGGTTACTTCCGGGCCGATACCATCTCCCGGTAATAATGTTACTGTATGACTCATTTTGGATTCTTACCCCGCTTAAGGGCCGTGCCCGGAGGGTTTTATTTTTTCATTAAAGTCTTTAATTCATTAATATTCGTCGCCATATTCAAAGCGGTCAGATAAGTAATAATGCCTTTTTCATAAAGCTCTTTAATAGATTTGTCAAAAGTACGCATTCCGACTTGACCGCCGGTTTGAATAGCCGTACGCAACTGTTCCACAGCCTGTTCGCGGATCATGTTACGCACACCATCTGTGGCCAGCATGATTTCCGGGATCATGATACGGCCTTTGCCTGAAGCCCTGGGGGCCAATTTTTGGGAAACAACGCCCTGTAAGACCGACGAGAGCTGCAGCCGGACCTGCTGTTGCTGATAAGGCGGAAAAACATCAATAATACGTTCAATGGTTTGCGGGGCATCCGGGGTGTGTAGGGTGGCTAAGACCAGATGCCCTGTTTCTGCCGCTGTCAAAGCCGTTGAAATCGTCTCCAAATCACGCATTTCGCCCACCACAATCACATCAGGGTCCTGACGCAAACAACGCCTGAGCGCTTCCGCGAACGAATTGGTATCACGATGGACCTCGCGCTGTTTGATCACCGATTTTTTATTTGTGAAAATATACTCAATAGGGTCTTCAATACACATGATCACACAAGTACGCTCGGAATTAATCAAATTAATCATCGACGCCAATGTGGTGGTTTTACCTGTCCCCGTGGGACCGGTGATTAAAACCAAACCGTTTTGCTTACGTGCCAAATCCGCAAGCACCGGCGGCAACTGCAGATCTTCCATGGAAGGGATAAATAAAGAAATACGCCGGAAGGCCGCCTCGACGGAACCGCGCTGAACATGCACATTCACACGGAAACGGTCCATGCCGGTTAAAGCCAATGAGAAATCCAGTTCCTTTTCTTTCTCGAATATGGCTTTCTGTTCATCGGTGAGGACACTGTAAATCATCCCATGGATCTGATCACGGCTAAGGACCTCATCCTTAAGCGGGACTAAGGAACCGTCAATACGAAAAATCGCCGGGGTCTTTTCAGTCAAATGCAAATCAGAAGCATTATGCTGAATGGTTAATAAAAGAAGTTCCCGCAAAAGAGAAGTTTTTTCCATCTGTCTGTTAACCCTTTAGCTTTGAGGTCTGATTAGCAATCCATTTGGCCACTCGCGAGATACCTTCCTGAATGCGCTCATCCGACGTGGCAAAACTAAACCTTATATAATCGGGAGCCCCAAAGCCATCGCCCGGGATCCCTGCCACCTTGACTTCATCCAAGATCTGTTTGGCAATCATCGTCGCATCGCCTACTTTAGAAAAATCACAAAAAACATAAAAGGCCCCTTCCGGACGTATATAGGAAAGCTGCCTGATACCATCTAAACACTTCAACATCAAATCACGGCGCTTTTTAAACACCTGACACATCTGATCAATGGACTCTTGGGAAGCTTTCAAAGCCTCCAAAGCCGCGGCCTGGCTGATGGAAGTTGGATTGGAGGTTGAATGGTCCTGGTACTTCTTGATATACTCCATGATCTCAAGGGCCCCAGCCGCGTAACCGATACGCCAACCGGTCATGGCATATGCTTTAGACACGCCGTTGACCGTCAACGTCAAGTCAAAGATCTCTTTACCCAATGACGCTATCGAGGTAAAAACATTATTATCATAAATCAACTTTTCATAAATTTCATCACTAATCACATAAATCTTGCGCGCCACGCAGATCTCGGCAATCTTGGCCAGTTCTTCTTTATGATACATGACCCCGGTCGGATTGGATGGGGAATTAATAATCAAAACTTTGGTTTTAGGCGTAATATGCTTCTTTAATAAATCAGGCGTGATTTTAAAACCACTCGTGACGCCGGTTGGGATAATCACTGCCTTGCCGCCCGCGGCCTTGACCATTTCAGGATAACTCACCCAATAGGGCGCTTGAAAAATAACTTCATCCCCATCATCGACTAAAACCTGGATGATATTGAATAATGAATGTTTGGCCCCGCAGGAAACAACTATCTGATTGGGCTTGTATACAAGACCATTGTCTTTTTGGAATTTAGCGGCAATGGCTTCGCGCAAATCCTGTGTCCCGATAGAAGGGGTATATTTAGTGGCCCCTTTCTCAATGGCCTTGATACCGGCTTTCTTGATAAAATCCGGAGTATCAAAATCCGGCTCACCGGCGGCAAAATTAACCACATCATGCCCCTGAGCCTGCAATTCCTTAGCGCGGGCAGTGATGGCCAGCGTCGTTGATCCGAGCATATCTTTGATCCTGCGATTAACATGAAGCATAATAATCTCCCACCTTATTAATCACAATTAAGCCGCAAGCAAACATATGCCTGCTTGGTTGGCCAGTCTTACGGTCTTCTCGCGGTCGATGATCAGGGTCTTGCCAGCCTCGATAGCGAGACAAGCGGCCTTGACTGAAGCCATGGTTTTAATCGTACGAGGACCAATGACCGGCACGTCAAAGCGATTGTCTTGGGCAGGCTTGGAGGTTTTAACCACCACCGCGCCTGTGCGGGCGATCCGCCCGCCACGAAGAATGGCACGGTCCGTTCCTTCCATCGCTTCAATGGCCACAATGGCTTTTTCTTTGATCACCACTGTCTGTCCGATATCAATGCCGCCCACAAGCTTGGCAATGGTCAACCCAAACTCAATGTCCTTAAGCTCATCCTCGGTGGGTGGCCGTCGAGATATTGTGCCGCGGGGCGCTAAATATTTCTTCAATAAAAATGTGGAATCCAGCAAGGTCATGCCCTCTTTTTGCAAACGGTCGGCCACCGCGGCAAAAATGGTGTCTGCCTTGCGATCGCGCAAGGCACGGGAAAGGGCTTGAAACTCTTCATCTAATTTAACGGCAGGATTGAACAAATTATCCTGATTGACCTGGCCTGCCATGATGACTTGACTCACAGAGCTTGCGCGAAAATACTCGAAAAGTTTTTTTAATTCCCCTACTTTGAAATATCGGAATTTATCGACGGAGAAATATAAAAACGGGGAGGTGTCCCCTACAATACCCGCCGCGATGATCTTTATGCCTTGATCACGGGCGGCCCTGGCAAATAAAAAAGGGAATTGTCCGTTACCCGCGATAAGGCCTATGGTTTTTGAATTAGGAGATGCCACGTTTGGATATCTGTATAAACTCAAGAAGTAAGTGGACTTCAGGTGTCCCATTTAACTGACTCTTGACCTGAAGGACGGCATTGCTACGGTTTAACCCGGAATTAAAAAGGATTTTAAAAGCACGGTGTAAAGCTATTTGGTTCGGTGACGGGACATCCGCGCGCTTTAATCCCACGATATTCAAACCCCTTAAGGTGGCGGGATTGCCATCCACTAAAGAAAATGGCGCAACATCCTGATTGACCTTGGAACAACCGCCTATCATAGATAAGTACCCCACCCGGCCATGCTGATGAACACCGGACAAACCGCCAATCACCGCGCGGTCTTCAATAGTGACATGCCCTGAAAGCCCCACATAATTAGCCAGGACACAGTCATTCCCGATTTTACAGTCATGCGCCACATGGCAGCAGGCCATAAACAAATTATTGTCCCCGATGCGGGTTTCACCGCCACCCTCAATGGTGCCGGGATTGACCGTCACATATTCACGAAAAACATTATTGACGCCGATATTCAAAAAAACTTTATCTTTCTTTTGGTACTTTCTATCCTGCGGCGGAGAGCCGATCACAGCTCCGGTGAATAATTGGCACCCATTGGCGATGGTGGTATTTCCCTCAACGACACAATGGGCGCCGATAACGATATCATCACCCAAGGTCACCTCGCCGTCAATGACCGCGTATGGCCCGATGTTTACATTTTTACCGAGCTTTACCTGTTTACCGACAATCGCGGTTTTATGAATTGTATTAGACATAAATTAATCGTTTAAATAATGCGCTTCTGTATAAGAAAACATCATGTTCGCTTCAATGGCCACTTCCCCATCAACCCGCGCCACCCCTTTGACATGCGCGGTGCGCTCCCTATCGCGGATGATCTCAACTTCCATCAATAACTGATCTCCGGGGTAAACGACTTTGCGAAATTTCACATCTGAAACAGACATGAACAAAGCTACTTTACCATTATGGGCCCCGCCGGTCAATACCACAACTCCTGCGGTCT
>CAZABZ010000034.1:0-2182 GCA_964483535.1 uncultured Planctomycetales bacterium
ATGCCGCACGCATTACTTTTGGAGTTCTTTACAGATCGAGGGGTTGGGACGCAGATAGTTAAAAAATAGAGAAGAATAGAGAGATGAAAGCGAACGAGATTTTTCAAGAATATAACGACCATGTCCTTCTGACTTACACCCGCATGCCCGCGATCTTTGTTAAGGGCAAAGGCTCTGTGCTGACGGACATCCAGGGCAAGAAATATTTAGATTTTTTCCCGGGCTGGGGTGTCGGTAATTTAGGGCATTGCCATCCTAAAGTCATGGGCGCGGTGCGGGAGCAGATCGGAAAATTGATCCATATTCCGAATAATTTTTATAATCCCCATCAGGCCAAATTAGCCAAAGAATTGGTCCGTGTTGCTTTTGAAGGCAAGATATTCTTTTGCAACAGCGGGACCGAAGCGGTTGAAGCGGCCATTAAATTCGTCAGGATGTACGGCCAGGGTAAGAAATTCGAGATCATCACGACTGTCAATTCTTTTCATGGCCGCACCATGGGGGCCCTGACGGCGACGGGACAGGAAAAACACCAAAAAGGGTTTATGCCTCTTATGCCCGGGTTTAAATATGTGCCGTTTAATGATATTAATGCTTTGAAAGCCGCGGTCAATGGTCAAACAGCCGCCATTATGATTGAGCTTATTCAGGGTGAGGGTGGGATTAATATCGCGACTAAAGAATACGTGAAGGCCATTCGTCAGATTTGTGATGAGAAAAAGATTTTGCTGGTCTTTGATGAAGTGCAGACAGGCATAGCGCGCACCGGTGAGATTTTTGGGTTTAAGCATTATGGCATTACCCCGGATGTGATGTGTTTGGCCAAAGCTTTAGGCGGAGGTCTGCCTATCGGGGCCATGATCGTTAAGAAAGAACTGGCGGATTGTTTCAAGCCGGGCATGCATGGTTCGACTTTTGCCGGCAGCCCATTGATATGCAAAGCGGCTTTGGGTGTTTTGAAAGCTATTTATGCTGAGAAAATAATGAAGAATGTCAAAACCCAAGGGCCGTATTTGATTGAGAGGCTGGAGGGATTAAAATTTAAATATGACATTATTAAAGAAGTGCGCGGCCTGGGCCTTATGATCGGCGTTGAATTGACCACAGACGGCACGGCTATTTTTAAGGAATGTTTTAGCCGGGGATTGATCATTAATTGCACGCAGGGCAATGTGCTGCGTATCATGCCGGCGCTTAATGTGACCCGTCGTCAAATCAATAAGGCCATTCATATTTTAGACGGGGCGATTGAGGCAACTTTAAAGGGACAAATATGAAACGCGATTTGATCACATTGTTGGATTATTCCAGTGCTGAAATCCTGGCATTGATCGGTTTAGCTGACCGGTTAAAAAAACAAAAAGGCAAAATAAAGACAAGCCTGCGGGGCAAGTCTGTCGCTTTAGTGTTTCAGAAACCATCTAACCGCACGCGGGTTTCTTTTGAGGTGGGGGTTTATGAATTAGGCGGGCATTGCCTTTATTTGGGCCCGGAAGAGATCAATTTGGGCAAGCGTGAGTCTACCCATGATGTGGCCAAGACCCTGTCGCGTTATGTGCATTGCATTGTTGCGCGGGTTTTTAATCATAAAGATATCGTCGAGCTGGCCCAACACGCGGATGTGCCGGTCATCAATGCCTTATGCGACTTGTATCATCCCTGCCAGGCGTTGGCGGATATTCAAACTATCCGTGAGCAGTTGGGTCCGTTTAAGGGCTTGACCCTGGCTTATGTGGGCGATGGGAACAATGTGTTTCATTCGTTGATGATCGCTTGTGCCAAGGTGGGGATTAATGTGACCTTCGCCGGCCCCAAAGGCTATGGTCCTAATCTCGAGATTGTGCGTCAGGCCCAGGCAATTGCCAAAAAGAATAAATGCACGATTGAATTAGGGAGGGACCCTAAAGAAGCTGTTAAGGGCGCGCATGTGATTTACTCCGATGTATGGGTCAGCATGGGCCAGGAAACCCAAACAGCTAAACGTATTAAAGAATTTAAGGGTTATCAGATCAATAAGGACTTGATGAAATGGGCCGATAAAAATTATATTTTTATGCATTGCCTGCCCGCGCATCGCGGCTTGGAAGTGACCGCGGACATCATCGACGGGAAACATTCGGTGATTTTTGATCAGGCCGAAAACCGTTTGCACGCGCAAAAGGCAGTTCTTTTAAAGTTGTTA
>CAZABZ010000034.1:2282-3896 GCA_964483535.1 uncultured Planctomycetales bacterium
TATGAGGTCATTGCTTTCATGGCGGATGTGGGGCAGGGGAGCGATTTTAAGGCGATTGAAAAACGCGCTTTGGCAACCGGCGCCTCGAAAGTTTACGTCCTGGATTTGAAGCAGGAATTCGTTAAAGATTATGTCTTTCCGGCGATAAAAGCCAATGCGGTTTATGAAGGCAAATATTTCTTGGCGACCGCCTTGTCGCGCCCGTTGATCGCCAAGCACCAGGTTGATGTGGCCAAAAAAGAAAAAGCAACGGCGATTGCCCACGGCTGTACCGGCAAGGGCAATGACCAGGTGCGTTTTGAAGTGACAGCTAAAGTATTGGCGCCTCATCTGGAATTATTAGCGCCTTTGCGCACATGGGAATTTAAAACCCGCGAGCAGGAAATTGAATACGCGCATAAGAATAAAATTCCCATTGATGTCACTAAAAAGAGTCCGTACTCGACGGACATCAATCTTTACGGCCGTTCCATTGAATGCGGGGTTTTGGAAGATCCTTGGGTTGAGCCTCCGGAAGAAATTTACGCGATGACCAAAAATCCGCTTAAGTGCCCTAATCGGCCGGAATATGTCGAGGTGGAGTTTTCTAAAGGGAATCCGGTTAAAGTCAACGGCAAGGCGTATGGTCCTGTCGAGTTGATCATCAAGCTCAATGAGATGGGGGGACGAAACGGAGTTGGACGTGTCGATATGGTGGAAAACCGTTTGGTGGGTATTAAATCCCGGGAGATTTATGAAAATCCCGCAGGCACTGTTTTGATAACAGCGCATAAAGAACTCGAAGCCCTGGTGCTTGACCGGGAGACTTTGCATTATAAAGAATTGATTTCCCCTCGGTATGCCGAGTTGGCCTATTACGGATTGTGGGAGACGCCTTTGAGGCACCAGTTGGATGCGTTCATTAACAAGACCCAGGAACGTGTCAGCGGGGTGGTGAAGTTGAAGTTATTTAAGGGAAGCTGCCAGGTGGTGGGGCGCAAATCCAAATTTTCACGTTACAAAGAAGAATTAGCAACGTACGGCGATAAAGATATTTTCGATCCCAAACTTTCCGAAGGATTTATTCGGATTTGGGGTATGCCGTATTAAGTGAGGAGTATATATGAGTAAACTCTGGGGTGGACGGTTTAATAAGAAGTCTGATCCGCTGGCTGATCAATTTACTTTCAGCATTAGCTATGACCATCGTTTGGCCAAGCATGATGTTGTGGGATCGATAGCCCATGCCCGGATGTTGTCCAAGCAGGGGATTATCCCGAAAATCGACGCTGCCAAAATCATAGCAGGCCTTAAGAAAATCCTTTTGCAAATTGAGGCAGGTAAATTCAAATATGATCCAAAAGCCGAGGACATCCATACGGACATCCAAAACCGGCTTAAATTGATCATCGGAAAACCCGCGGATAAATTGCATACAGCCCGTTCACGCAATGATCAGGTCGTTTTGGACATGAAGCTTTACGCCAAAGATGAAATTACCCAGCTTATAACAGCTATTGATCATTTGCAAAAAGCGATCCTGGGTTTTGCCAATAAAAATAAAGATGTCATTATCCCGGCGTATACCCATTTGCAGGCGGCACAGGTGGTATTGTTAGCGCATCACATGCTGGC